>CALCTE010000021.1 GCA_937893885.1 uncultured Clostridia bacterium
ATCATTTTAAGATCATTCGGTGGTCTTTTTCTCATTAAATGTATTTCCTTTCACAGTTGTATGTATTGCGATACACAAAAGAGGTAAAACGAGGTTCATTTATATTTTGTTAGGTGTATTGTAAAATATATAGGGGGTGAATTGCGATGCCTGAATACTCTAAAAACTTGGGTGATGCCGTTAGAAAGGCACGCTCAAAAACAACCTTAACCCAAGCACAAGTGGCTGAAAAAGCGGATATTGACAACCGCACCGTATTGAACATTGAGAATAACAAAGGAAATCCCAAACTCGAAGTATTGTATCCGTTGATCAGAACGCTGAAGATTGATCCGACGGAAATCTTCTATCCCGAAGTACATAGGAATTCTCCCTCTCTCAATCAGCTTCGTATTCTGATCGAAGAATGCTCCGAAGAAGAAGCGGCGGCAATCATTCCCGTATTTGAGTCTGTGCTTGCAGCCTTGCGAGATCAAAACGCAAAACTCATTAACTAATAAAAGTGCAGAGCCTGCATATCCCCATTTTCAGCATGGGTAGCAGGCTCTGCACTTTTGTGACGGGCTCATTTGCTTATTACCATTTTCAGTTGTATGACATCTATCTTTGTTTCCTTTTTACATTTCGGGCAATAAAGCGGAAATTTTACAAGGACGGTATCCTGATACACCTTTGTTTTGGTCTTTGCTCCGCAAAGCGGGCAAGGTATCCACAGCGACTCGTTTTTGCTATTGTTCAAAATTACACCTCCGAATACAGCACGTTACTCTGCGTTCAACGTCCGGCTTTGGCTATATTCTCTCTTTTGTATGGAGAGATTATACCAAATAAAAGGGAGAAAACAGGGATAGAAATAGGGAGATTTTAGGGAGAAAAACAGAAGGCGGTGATCACTCACCGTCTTTTTCTGTATCGTGTTCAAAGCGATAACCAATGCCCCAAACGTTTTTTATGTATTCTGCGTTTGAAGAGGTGAGCTTTTTGCGAAGTGTTTTAATATGGTGCTTTACTACATCGTCCACGTTGTATGCGGCTTGGTCATCCCATATGTGATCGTATAATTGTTCACGGGTAAACACTTTTCCGGGATTGCTTGCAAGGCGGAACAACAGATCAAATTCTTTACGAGTGAATTTCAGTTCTTTTCCGTGTATGAACACCTGTCTTGTGATCGGATCAATAATAAGCTCATTTCCAAAAGCCAATGTGTAACATAGGTTTCCTTCGGGAGCAATATCGGAATACAGTTGCATAAGCGAGTGTGCTTGTGCCATACATTCTTCTTGCGTGTATGGTTGTCCCATATATGCGTGTGCGCCTGCCCGTAAAGCGTGTATCCTGTGCGAGTGATCCGTTTTTGAGGACAAAACCATAATGGGCGTTGATTTTGCAGTCCTCATTGCCTTCAACAGCTTATGATCGTCCTCTGCAGACATACACGCATCTAAAATAATAAGGCAAAAGTTGTGTTTTACAAATAGCATCAATGCCGTTTGCATATCGGATGCAATGTAAATGTCAGTATCTGCACCTTGTAAACGATTTTGTATCTCGATTGCTTCTTTTTCTTTTGAATTGATAATCAAAATGCTATTCTTCATCACATTTTATAGAGCCGAGAGCAGCATAGCGGTTTGATTTATTCAAAGAAATCGTTTGTTTTGCTTGGCTGAAATATCCTTTCCGTTCGTTAAATTGTACTTGTTTCAAATTTTTTCGTCACCATTTCGTATCTCTCCTGCTCCGCATAATAAAGCTACTATCTTCTTGCCGTTCCATCAAGTTCATATACAAAATTTACTGTCGATAGTTCCAAATGGAGAGAATAAAAGCTTATTTTCCCAATCCCATTAAATTTGATAACTTCATTTGGTGAAGGCATTTCGCCTTGTATAGTCATATTCCCGTTACTATCAATTGTTCCTTGATATTTTCCTTCTTTTTCAAAAAAGCGAATACACCCACTAACAATCTGATCTGTAATCTGCACGATAGCGAAACCGATACGATATCCTATAGGTGTTTTCATAACAGCATTGTATTCTAAAGCCTGCATTTCATTTTTCTCCCAAGGTGATGCTTATTTGTCATTTTTCTTAGAAACAGTTTTTATATACCTTACCGTTATATATTTTTCTTTGCTACAGACAGCATCAATTTAATTCGATTTAACTGATTGACTTCGCTTGCGCCGGGATCATAGTCAACTGCTACGATATTTGATTCGGGATAGGCTTCTCGGAGTCTTTTTATAACGCCTTTCCCAAGAACGTGATTTGGCAAACACGCAAACGGCTGTATGCACACGATGTTCGGAACACCGCTTTTTATCAGCTCAACCATCTCGCCTGCAAGAAACCATCCCTCTCCGTATTGATTTCCAAGGGATAAGAACGGCTTGGTCATTTCGGCAACCTCTGCGATAGGCACGGGAGGCTTGAACCGCTTGCTCTTGCGAAGCGCATCGGATGCAGGCTTTCTTATCCAATCGATTGCACGGACTGCCGCAACCGAAACGACCTCACCCATCTTTGATGTACCGTAATACTTGTGTCTGTACTTGCCCTTGGATAGACTGTAATTGAAGAAATCTATCAGATCGGGGACGACCGCCTCTGCCCCTTCTTTTTCAAGCAATTCTACCACGTGATTGTTCGCAAGCGGCATATACTTAACGAGTATTTCACCGACCACACCTACTTTCGGTTTGCGTAGCGTTTCATCAATTGGAAACTCATCAAACTCCTTTACGATCATTTCGCATACCGTCTTAAATCGATATTGGCTCTTTGGATTCACAAGAGAGTCGATACATATTTCCAGCAACTTTGTATGAAGCGCGTTTGCCGAGCCAACAGTTAACTCATACGGGCGTACTCTATATAGACATTTCATAAACAAATCGCCGTAAACGATTGCACGTGCCGCATTGAGAATGAGCGGCGGCGTAAGCTTGAAGCCCTCGTTCTTTTCCATGCCGTTTGCATTAAATGAAATTACGGGGATATGAGAATATCCTGCCTTATCGAGCGCACGTCTTATAAAGGCGATGTAGTTGCTCGCACGGCAACAGCCACCTGTTTGCGACATGATAATAGCCAATTTGTTTGTATCGTATCTCCCCGACAATACCGCATCCATGATCTGTCCGACAACCGTGATTGACGGGAAACACGCATCATTGTTAACGTATTTTAGTCCCGTATCGATCACACCTCGATTATCATTGTCGAGAATAACGATGTTATATCCATGCTTTGAAAAAACGGGCTCAAGAATTTCAAAATGGATAGGCGACATTTGCGGAGCGATTATGGTGTATTTCTCATTCTGCATTGCTCTTGAATATTCCGTGCGGTGATATTGGGCAGGCTTAGGAAGCGCCTTTATCCCTTCCTGCTCCCTCATTTTCATTGCGGAAATAAGACTTCGAATACGAATCCTGACCGCTCCAAGATTATTTACCTCATCAATTTTCAGCACGGTATAAAGCTTATTGCTTTTTTCAAGTATCTCGCACACTTGATCGGTCGTTACCGCGTCAAGTCCGCATCCGAAAGAATTAAGCTGTATCAGTTCAAGATCATTTCTTTTGCATACAAACTCTGCCGCTGTATAAAGTCTTGAATGATAAACCCACTGATCCACCACTCGCACAGGTCTTGAGGGTTCAAAATCTATGGGCAGACTATCCTCGGTAAATACGTCAAGCCCGTATGATGCAATCAGCTCGGGAATACCGTGATTGATTTCGGGATCAATGTGATACGGACGACCTGCCAACACAATACCTTTGCCGCCGCGCCGCTCCATCTCCGACAGTATCTTTGCGCCTTGTTTCCTGATGTCATCTTTGACATTGAGCTGCTCCTGCCAAGCTGCCTTTACCGCAGCTCGCACTTCGTTTTCGGGAATGTTCCACTCCTGTTGGCATAGCATTACCATTCTGTGGGCAACCGATTTCTCGTTTGCAAAGGACATAAAGGGGCGAATGTACTTTACTTGTCCTGAGGTGATTGCCTCTACGTTGTTTTTCAAATTCTCGGCATAAGAAACAACGATTGGGCAATTATAGTGGTTCTGTGCATTAGGAGTTTCCTGATGCTCGTAATATACGCAAGGATGGAAAATGGTTTTAATCCCATGTGAAATAAGCCATTCCACATGACCGTGAGAGAGCTTTGCGGGATAGCACTCGGATTCTGACGGAATTGATTCCATACCAAGCTCGTAGATCTTTCTGTCCGAGAACGGAGAGAGTACGACTCTTATTCCGATCTTTTTGAAGAAGGTAGCCCAAAACGGATAATTCTCATATATGTTCAGAACTCTCGGTATTCCTACCGTTCCTCTCGTAGCCTCGTTTTCGGAAAGCGGCTCATAATCAAAAATGCGGTTGCGTTTATATTCCATAAGGTTCGCGCCCTTGCTTCCCGATGCCGAGCCTCCGTTTCCTTTTTCACAGCGATTACCCGAAATATGCTTTCTGTTGTTCGGAAATTGATTTACCGTCAGCATACAGTTATTGGAGCACCCGCCGCACCTTCTGCTCGTTTGCGTATATGTAAGATTCAAAATATCGGCAAGAGGCGGCATTGTTGTTTCTTCGCCGTGATAATGCTGTTTTGCGATAAGAGCCGCACCGAAAGCGCCCATCAAGCCCGAAATATCGGGACAAATTGCTTCTGTGCCTGCAACCTTTTCAAAGGCTCGCAATACGGCTTTGTTATGAAAAGTTCCGCCCTGCACAACAATATGATCGCCAAGCTCCTTCGCATCCGCTAACTTGATTACTTTGAAAAGCGCATTCTTAATTACCGAATAAGCAAGTCCGGCAGAAATATCCGATACCGATGCCCCTTCTTTTTGTGCCTGCTTTACGTTGGAATTCATAAACACGGTACAGCGAGTACCGAGATCCACGGGACTCGGCGCATACAATGCTTCTTTTGCAAATTCGTCTGCGCTGTATCCGAGCGAGTTTGCAAAATTCTCGATGAACGAACCGCATCCCGATGAGCAAGCCTCATTGAGCAGGATCGTATCGACCGAGCCGTTTTTGAGCTTGATGCATTTCATATCCTGACCGCCGATATCAAGAACACAATCCACGTCGGAATCAAAGAACGATGCCGCAGTACAATGCGCAATCGTTTCTACCTCTCCCTCATCAAGAGAAAAAGCAGATTTCAAAAGTGCCTCACCGTATCCTGTGGAACACGATCTGACAATTTTCGCGGTAGTGGGTAAAATTTTTTGCAGCTCTGCGATACCCGCTTTTGCCGTTTCAATAGGGTTACCTTGATTGTTTGCATAGAAGGAATACAAAAGCTCTCCCGAGGCTCCGATAAGAGCCATTTTGGTCGTAGTTGAGCCGGCATCAATGCCAAGGTAGCATTCTCCCGTATACGTCGCAAGATCTCCTTTTGGCAAAACGGCAAGCTCGTGCCGCTTTGTAAAATCCTCGTACTCCTTATCCGTGGCAAATAATGGCTCGAGTCTTGGCATTTCATATGCGACCGCAACACCTTCCTCCAAACGTGCGATCAATGCTTCGATCTCAATACTTTGCTCATCGTTTGCTTCAAGCGCTGCTCCCATTGCCGCAAACAGATGCGAATTGTCGGGATCAACGATATTTTCGGGCATGAGCTTCAATGTACGGATAAACGCCTTTTTTAGCTCCGGCATAAAGTGAAGCGGGCCGCCGAGGAAAGCAACCGTACCGCGTATCGGCTTTCCGCAGGCAAGTCCCGAGATCGTCTGATTGACTACCGCTTGAAAAATGGATGCGGCAAGATCTTCGGTTGTTGCTCCTTCGTTGATCAGTGGTTGAATATCCGTTTTGGCAAACACACCGCAACGAGCTGCAATAGGATATATCTCTTTATAATTTTCTGCGGCTTTATTAAGTCCTTCGGCATCCGTTTGGAGAAGAGCAGCCATTTGGTCGATAAACGATCCCGTGCCTCCTGCACAGACACCGTTCATTCGTTCCTCCAAACCGCCCGTAAAATATATGATTTTTGCATCCTCTCCACCAAGCTCAATGGCAACGTCGGTTTCGGGAGCTTCATGCTTCAGAGCGGTTGCGACTGCTACAACTTCTTGTACGAAATCTATATTAAGGGCTTTACCAAGATTGATAGAGCCAGATCCTGTGATTCTAACCCTTAATTTGCAATCTCCGAGCAGTTGCTTCGTTTCTTTCAAAAGCTCGGTAAGCGTAGCCTGAGTATGCGCGAGATGGCGGCGGTATTTTCCGTATGTGATATGGTCATTTTCATCGAGCACCACAAGCTTTACCGTTGTAGAGCCGATGTCTATGCCTGCGCGATATTCTTTCAATTTTTTCCTCCCAAAACATTGTCATAATGGCGGCTTTTTATTCTTTTTTATTGCCTTTGCTTACTTTTGATTTCCGCAATATGAAATAATAAAACTGTGCGTAAAGGATGTGAGCCACAATCATAACAATGCCGCATCCAACGATCAGCGTGTTCGCCCAAGCAACATTCATATTAGGAAACATAATCAAAAGTATCATAACGCCATAGATTACGATAGTATTCAGCTTGCCATACCATTTTGCGCTGTTAACTTCATCGTGTTTCTTCATAACGACAGCACCCAAAGCAAGCTTTGTCAGCTCACAAACACCGAATACCACAATTAACCCAAGCATAAGCGGATGTTTTGTTAAAAGGCAGAACAGTAAAGCTGTCTGTGTTAGCTTGTCCGCTACGGGATCGAGTATCTTGCCGAAATCGGATATCATATTGAATTTTCGTGCAATAATGCCGTCTATAATATCTGTCGCGCCCGATAGAACAATCACAAAGATTGCAGCATAATAGTTTTCCTCAGCACTATATAGCCATACGATTATAGGAATCAACGCAAGACGTACAACGCTGAGCAAATTTGGAATTGTAAGGATTTGAGTTTTCTTAAATTTCATAATCATCCTTCCTCTTGTGGATTTATATTTTATTGAATATGGCGGATATCCCCTTATTACAGAGGATATCCGCATAAATTCTTTGCAAGCAATTGTCAATCCTTTATAACCTTTGCGAAAACAAGAATTTGTATTACAATTCCTGCGACGACATAAACGCCGATTAAGCTGCTCACTATTCCAAGCAACCAGCCGATAATAGAGCCAACTACGGGAATCCAACCCGTAAGCATAGTGGAAAGCGTTATCAACGCGCCTACAACAATTCCTGCGGCTATATGCAGAAGAATACCTATAATAAGCTGAGATGTGTCACTCGAATATTTCCATGATAAAGGAAATATTTTTTTCAATGTTTCCATGATTTACCTCCTGAAAAGATATGTATATTTTTGCTTGCAAAGAATTTCTACAGTGAAGATTCGAGAACCTTTATTAACGCATCTATATGATGCTTAATGAGCTTCCCAAAAACAAACCGATACAACGGTGGGCATATAGCTAAAACTAAAATGCCGATGATCGCTGCCACACCTCCCGGAATTCGAAACAGCGTCGGGTTCACACAAATCAAAATAATACCTATAATGACAGCAAGCATTCCCGCCGTTGCTACCGTATAAGTGATAATTTTTGCTGTTCTTTGCGGCTTTCTTTTAATTCCGGCACGGCGAACCAATTCATCATATAGAACCATATTATTCATACTTATTTCCTTATTTACAATAATGTAATGATCTGTTATTTTTTGAAATTGACTTGCACTATACGTAAAAAGAGGGGAAATCTTGTTTCACGTAATAGTGTTACTACCTGAATATCCTATACAGTTATCAAACTTAACCTCGGTTTCATATACCAGAGGAATACCGTACACTCTTTCATAGATCTCTTTCCAAACCGCATAGTTTGAATTCAGCATGTTTTTTGTGTTTTCTCGGTAAGATAAATCCGGGTTAGGATATATAGGCTCAGATATATGTATCGTGTATTCCTGAACATAAAAGCCGTCATCCCCAATTATATCGGAGTCCTGCATCGTAATAAAACAAGGCAACACGGGGACGTTGTTCTTTGATGCGAACTGAAATGCGCCTTCTTTTAGCGGTTTCGGTTTTCGGTAATTCCACCACATGCTCTGTTCCGGATATACCAAAACGAAATGACCTTCTTTAAGGAGTTGACTTGTGGCATCCATAAATTTTTTCATCGTCTTATGATTTGAAGACAACGGCAACGTATCACAGTTTCGCATAAGGAAGCCGTAAAACCCGGGAAAGCTTGTGTAATTACCCTCCCTTATTACTCTGTAAAACCGTCGGTTCGATTGTTCCGCAGCTTCATACGCCATCTGTATGGCAAAACTGTCGAAGGCATTGAAATGATTGCACGTAATAACCGCACCGCTCTCTAAATTTTTGAAATGCTCGATTCCACATATTTCTTTTATTATCAACTTTTTTTCTTTAATGAGTCTATTGACGAAATTTCGTGCGGTTTTGAATGCGATTTTCGTTTTTATTCGCTTAATGAAGCTTCGCTTTAAATAATCAATGTCCTCAGGTAACAGCATTTCTCCGGGTGGATCATCCTCAACGTCTATATCAAATTTGCCAAGGCGCTCATATTCCTCTATTTTACGCAGTATGGCTACTCTGTCCTTTGCACGATTCTGACGGTTGAGACGATTAAGATAATTATCTTCTCGATTGGTTTCTGCGACCGCGAGCTGCAAAAGCCTTTCCCCCGAAACGAGATCGCGTTCTTTTTCTTCGTTCGTATAGCCTTCAAGCACGCTCTTGATTTCATCGTAGACCGAAGTTTCCTCTGCGTATTTCCAAAAAATTTCTCCGTATCTGCAATCGTGATAATGCCATGGCTTGCTCGTCATAATATAGTGGATTATACAGGCTTCCTCTATCGGATACGCTATTTCTCCAAACACCTCTGTATTCCACCTTTGATCAAGCCAATATACATGATCCTTGCAAATCAAATTTAGATAATCTTCGTCTTGTGTTACGACAAAATTGTAAGCATGGAGGAGCTGAATGAATTTGTCCAGAACATATCGTATTCTGAACTGCTCACAATTAATTAGTAATAATCCCGCATTAAAGAAATTATATCTTGAAATACCGATAACCTTTTCGACATAAGTTCCGTATTCATCGACCTGAACCATCACCTGCTCGTGACAGGCGCCAACGTATGCATCCTTGATATCGTTGAAATACAAGCTACTGATATCTCCTTGAACGATGGTATCGCTGTCAATATAGATGGCTTTATCGTACTGCGGATACATTTCAGCAATAAACAATCGGTAATAAGTTGTTTTGGAATAATAATCACGAAGCGGCAACTTGTCCGCAATGTTTGCGAGATTATCGGTTACATCATCAAAAACAAGAGTAAAGCATTTATTTTCGAGCTCCTTTAAGCGCGCTTTCATCTCGTCTGATATTTCGGTATGTAAAATGTGAACCTCGTATTTGTAATCGGGGGATGCGTTTTTTATAATCGAATGCAACGATACTATCGTGTATTTTATAAAATTATCATCGCAGGCATAGAATATAGGTATTAACTTGTCGGACATACATTAAATCTCCCTATCATATTTTTCTTTCAGATAAATATACTCGTACAGAATATCGTCAAACTGATAGTATCTAAAATGTTTATGGACGCGGCTGACGTGCCATTGCTTAATATTATCGGTGTGTGGATATGGAAGCCAGAACAATCTTTTCGAAAAATGTCTGACAACTGTGTGATTGTGCAAGAATTTTTGATCGTTGAATCGCTGTGGTAGCATTTTCTTTTTTGTTGTGGAACGTATCAATGCGCTTTGGTCTGCAAAAGTAAGCTTCTTTGTTTTGATTAAATTTCTTGCTTTTTCGAAAATACCCGTTCTTCGCATTTGGGGCATATTAAACAGAAGAACGCCTGCATTGATATAATTTGGCTGAATAAGATATTTACCGTAGTGATCTCTTGCCGCCGCATATTCATAACCATCAACATCTATATCGTACAGCAAATGAATGTCACGATTAAACATAATATCAACATCCAGATATAAGAGCTTATCGGGCAATCCTTCGACTTTGTCTGCAAAAAGTCGAATGAGCGTGTACGGAGAGCAATAGGCATCCTCGTTTGGACAATTTGAAAATTCCTCGTTATAAATATCGGTCACGTCAATTAAGACAGCGCGATTATCCGGGTTGTAGTTCTTGATGACTTCTTCAAAGAAGCGAATTTGCCGATCACTGATAGGTTGATATTTTTCATCGATATGGGACACGTCCATTGTAAAAACGTAAAAGGAAAACGGATCTTGAGACTCAGTGCGCTTCATAATCGACAGTGCACACGTCAGCATTCCGTCAAAAACACCGTCGTTGCCGCAAAATAAAATGTTAGTCATTTGAATTTTCTTTCTTTATGTATTGAATTTTAATTTCGGTTGATGATTTGGCTCTTTCGCACATACATTCGTAAACCCGATTTCTCATCTCCTTTCGCCTCTCTCTCGGAGAAATGCTTTCGTTGGGCAGAAAAGGACCGTCTACATAGGTAACAATTCGAGGTTTTTTGGAATATTTTCTTTTTTGATATGTGTTGGTAAAGCAAAATACGGGGGTGTCATACTTTATAGGATAATGGAACGATACGTCTGTAAATGGGCGTATTTTCGTATAATAAGGCCAAATATGTGCCTCCGGATAAATGACGATTGCCTTGCCTTCAGAAATACGCCTTTCTATTGCTTTCATGAAGTTTTGATACGCTATTCTGTCATCGGGAAGAGGCAATGCGCCGAGCGAAGGGGTAATTCTCCCAATATACGGAATCGAAACGTTATTGGGATGCACAATAACATATTTATCTTGTCGAGCACTCATCATATTTGGGATCAATGCGTCACCGATATCCTGTGTATGATTTCCGTATATGAAAATACCGGTTTTGCAGTAAGGCTTTAACTTTTCTGCGCCAATTACCTTGTGAGCAAAAGCAAGCTTTGTATAAACAAATGCAATAGGCATTGCAACGATTCTGTACCAAAAGAAATGCGTAAATCTTTTCCATAGGGTGTCATGGCAATATTGATATTCGCCATCAATCTTTCTGGGGGTTATTTGAGTCAGAGAAAACTCATCGTTTAATTCATCCGTGTAATATATCGTCGTTCTCTTGTCCATATTATTCCTCCCTCAAAACAACTAATCGCCGCTATATCGCCAAGTAACTCATAACAGAAGCAAAAACTACCTGAGTTTAATTGAGTATATTATATATCATCAAAGTTTTCGCCACGTAAATTCCAAAAGCGATTTTATTTACGTTGAGTTTACATAAAAGAAAAGAAGCCGAATGAATTTGACTCCATTCGACTTTAGAAAAAAGATATTATCATGGTGCAAGGGGCAAGCGAACCGTGAATGTGCTACCAACGGATAGTTTGCTTTGAACGGTAATTTCTCCGCCGCAAAGATCAACGATTCGTTTTACAATAGATAAGCCCAAGCCCAAGCCTTGTGTTGAATGCGAGTTATCTCCCTGATAATAGGGATCAAACAGATGCTTTAAGCTTTCATCGCTCATTCCTTCTCCCGTATCGGAGATTTCAACAAAGACATCCGTTTCCGTGGTATAATTACGAATGGCAATCTCGCCGCCTATCGGCGTATATTTAATGGCATTATCCAAAAGATTAAGCCATAGGTGTTGAAGCATCTCTTTGTTAGCAACGAATTTGACCTCAACAAATTCACAGTCGAACCCTATTTTCTTTTCAAGCCATTTTTGAGACAGTATAATGGAGCAAGCGCGAAGCTGCTCGCTGAGGTCGTATTCCTCTGTATCGGTCACTATTTGTTGAGATTCCAATTTAGAAAGCAAAATAGTATTTGTCGCCAGCCTTGAGAGCCGTGCTGACTCTGCTACGATTATTTCGAGATACTGCTTCCGTTCTTTTTCAGGAAGTTCTTTTTCAAGCAAAAGCGATGCAAACCCATTTATAGAAGCAACAGGCGTCTTAAATTCATGAGAATAACTGTTGATAAAGTCGTTTCTCAGTATCTGCACACTTTCAAGCTCTGCACACATTTTATTAAAATCTTCATACACCGAGAGCATCTCCGCATTTTTAGTTGGCTCTATTCTTTGATGAAAATCCCCCTCAGCTACCTTTCCTATGGCGGTGGTTAAGAGATTGATTTCTCTTTGCGTGGCACGGTAAAATGAAATCACGACAGGCAGCATCAAAAGAAGAATGACTGCATATATGCTTTGTATAATACAGAGTGAGAACAAGAAGCTACTACGTTCATTGAACAGATCCGTTACCAGCCAAGCAACCAAGCTGCACAACATCAAAAAAATTGCAATGGTATGCAGTGAAAGCAGAAAAAAAGAAACGTACTTGTTTTTAATATTTAATCCTTTTGTTCTATTTTTCATATGTTCACCCGTTCTTAATATCCGCTTTATATCCGAGTCCCTTGATTGTAACGATGTTGAACTCGGTGATGTTTTTCAAACGGTTACGAATGCGGCTGATGTGAGTTTTAACGGTTTCTTCTCCGCTTTCAGCATTCATTCCCCATATACTGTCAAGCAGTTGTTCCTTAGAAAAAATACGGTCGGGATAGGAAAGTAGCTTGAAAAGCAGATCAAATTCTTTTTTGGGTAATTCTATGTACTCTGTATCGGTATAAACCGCATATTTTTCGGAATCTATAACAACGTGTCCTATTTCAATTTTTTTGCTTTGTGCGATATTAGCACGGCGAAGAAGTGCGCTTACTCGCCAAATCAACTCGTCGCTACTGAATGGCTTTGTCATATAATCATCTGTTCCAAGTGAAAAGCCGTGTTGCTTATTGTCAAGACTCTCCTTGGCTGTCAGCAATAAAAACGGTAACTGATTGCCTTCGTCGCGAATGGTTTGAAGAAGTTCATAGCCATCCATCCGAGGCATCATGATGTCCGCAATAACCATGTCCACGCCGCCGCTATGAATAATGTCAAGTGCTTCCATGCCGTCGCAGGCAGTCACAACCGTATATATATCCGCAAGCCTTGCTTTTGTCAGCAAGCGCATATTTCTGTCATCCTCGACTATCAATATTGTTGCCATTGTTAATTCTCCATCCTGTATTTGCTACTAATGCAGTTTGATCCCAATTTCCTGCTATCATGCTCTTAATCATTTTTGCTTTTCACCTTTATTTTTTTGCATTGATTTCGCTATACCATACACCGTTTTTCTTGCAGTCATTGCACGGCGCAAACGCCAATACAGGATTGCGAAAGCCCCTCCCGCCGACGCAAGCAGTACAAAAACTATTATTACCGCAATAACAATGGGATTCATATTTCACCTCTGTTTTATTATTTGAAACTCATTATAACACAGAGGCGTTGCCGTTTCGTAAACATACAAAGTATGATAGTTTACTTTTAATTTACCAATGCTTATCAAGAATCGCTTTCTAATATTATCTTCTGTTATCTCTACGTCCGAACATTGTCAGTACACGGACGAGGAAGCGAAGGAAATATACAAGTGAAGTCAAAAGAGACGCGAGATAGGTAAGTGCTGCCGCCGAAAGGACTTCCTTCGCCGCAGGAATCTCATCTTGCGTGAGAATCCCTTCCGCAAGCAACATCCTTTGTGCCCTGTGACTTGCATTCAATTCTACGGGAAGTGTAACGAGGGCGAACAAAAGCGAGCCACCGTAAAGAATGACACCTATCATTGCAATATAGAAGCCCGTGTTGGCATCCGCTGTCGCGGAAAACCAATCAAGCAAAAGCCCAACAAGCACAAGAGGCATTGCAAGACGTGTTCCAAAGTTCACAACGGGAACGAGTGCAGTACGGATTTTGTAAAGTCCATATCCGTCTTTCTTTTGCATTACGTGTCCCATTTCGTGTGCGGCAACTGCAACAGCTGCAACAGAACTATTGCCGTAGGTGCTTTCAGACAGATTGACAATTGATTTTGTTGGATGATAATGATCAGTCAAAAATCCTCTTACCGAACCAACCGAAATATCATAAACTCCGTTTGCTCGCATCAAGCGCGTTACGGTATCGTATCCCGTAAGTCCTGATCGGCATCTTGTCGAATTATGCTTGTTAAACGACGTTTTCACTTTTCCGCTTGCAATTCCCGAGAAGATCATGCAGGCGAGGATTGCAAGCATAAACCAAAGATAATCTTGTAAATACATTTTTACACTCCTTTATTCAACCGCCTTAAGCGATTCTGTCATATTTACTTTATTGATCTGCCGTTTCATAAAATGGTTGACGTGCTTTTAAGGCGCGTTTGAATGGAATTGATCGGATTTCGATGATGTTGGAGATTGAACTCTGTATTTAATATATCAAATTTTGTTTTGATCTCCTTCATCGCGCAGGCGTAGATCATTCGAAGTTCCTTATAATCCACCATTCTGCCCATCATTTTCTTTGTCTGATGATAGAGCATATTCATTGCGGCATTTGACATCGTTGCAAGGGCGGTCGAAACCTCCATCCCATCCGAATCATCAAACAGTGTATCCTTGTCCTGATATTGTTTTTTCAATGTCTTCTCCTTTAATTGCCACAGCCGTGGTTATCGCAATTGTGCGTGCCACATCTGTGGTTGCCGCAGGTATGCTCACCTTCGCCATGTCCGTGGTCGTGATGATCGCATTTAACCTCGGGGTTGAAGTTTAATTTGTTTACAAGCAGAGCGTTTACTGCCTCGTCGCAAGAACCGCTGACTCCGCCGTAAAGTTTGATACCTGCCTGAGCGAGAGCCATCTGAGCACCGCCGCCGATACCACCGCAAATCAAAACTTCGATACCAAGATCAGACAGCATTCCTGCTAAAGCACCGTGTCCACTGCCATTGGTGTCAATGACCTCAGCCCTAACGATTCTTCCTTCCTGCACCTCATACACCTTAAACTGTGCGGTGTGACCGAAGTGCTGAAAAATTTCACCGTTCTCATAAGTTACTGCAATCTTCATTTTATTAGTTCTCCTTTAATTGATACTGAATTTTTCACAAAATCAAATGCATGATCAATGTTATTTGCTATGCAATAATGCGGCGATAGCATCTACACAACCATCCACCCCGAGAACGGAGCTATCAAGTACCATATCGTAATTTACCATGTCATCCCACTTTTTCGAGGTATTGAAGGTATAGTAGGTAGACCGCTTTTTATCAAATCTACGGCAGGTTCCGTCTGCATCCTTTTCGGAAATACCGTACTCAGAAACGACACGATTGCGCTTGAAATCACTGTTTGCGCGGATGAACACGCGCAGAACACCGGTTTCATCCTTCAAAGCTTCGGAGGCACAATGACCTACAAACACACCGCGTCCCTTTTTCGCAAACTCACAAATTGCATTGTGTTCTTCCACATATAGTCTGCTTTCCATTGGAAGACTGTTTACATTTCCACTTTGAGCCTGACTCATAACAAACATGGAATACATAAAACTGCTTGTGATCTTTTCTTCATAACGCTGCGCTTCCTCGACGGAGATATGAAGTTTTCCTGCGGCCTGCTCCATAATTTCAGCGCCATAGCAGGAGATCCCGCATTTCTCAGCAACCTTCTGTGCAATTTCAGTTCCGCCACTGCCGTATTCACGTTCGATGGTAATATATTTGAATTTCATAGCTTTTCCTCCTTATGCCGTCTGTTCAAACTGACTGTTGTAAAGCACGCTATAGAAACCACCCTGATTCATCAACTCCTCATGATTGCCGCTTTCGATCACGTCGCCGTCCTTCATAACCAAAATGAGATCGGCGTTACGAATGGTGGAAAGTCGGTGTGCAATGACAAAGCTGGTTCGGTCCTTTGTAAGTTCATCCATTGCTCTCTGGATGATGACCTCGGTTCGTGTGTCTACCGAAGAGGTCGCCTCGTCAAGAATCAGCATCGGAGCATCCTGCAGCATGGCACGGGCAATGGTGAGCAGCTGCTTCTGACCGGCAGAGATCGTCGTGCTTTCGGACAGTACGGTATCAAGACCATTGGGAAGTGAACGAATAAACTTGTCGATACCGCAGACCTTGGCAACACGCATAATGTCTTCATCGCTAACATCTTTGAGGTTATAGACAAGGTTTTCTCGCACTGTTCCTTCAAAGAGCCATGTGTCCTGCAACACCATACCGAACATATCATGTACGTCCTCACGTCGAATATCGTGGATCGGTTTTCCGTCCACCGTGATGCTGCCGTCGTTGATCTCGAAGAAGCGCATCAAGAGATTGACCATCGTGGTCTTACCGGCACCTGTAGGTCCGACGATTGCAACCTTCCGACCGGGCTTCACCTTGGCAGAGAAGTCCTTAATAATTACTCTGTCGGGATTTTCGGGGTAAGCAAAGCGCACGTGCTCAAATTCAACAGCACCCACAGTCTGCTCTGCATCATGCTTCGGCTTATGGGTTTCGTCTTCAAACTCTTCGGCTTCCATAAATTCAAAGATACGGTTTGCACCGGCGGTTGCCGTCTGGAGATTGGTCATACCCTGTGCAATCTGTGTCAAAGGCGAAGTGAAGAGACGAACGTAGAGAATAAAGGAAACGATCACGCCAAACTTAATGGTTCCGTTCATAGCCAGAGCTGCACCGATGACGCATACGGCAACGTAAGCAAGGTTACCGATGACGTTCATCAAGGGCTGCATCATACCGGAAAGGAACTGGGATTTCCAGTTGGCATCATAAACCTTGTGGTTGAGTTTACCAAAGCGGGAAAGCACTTTCTCCTCGGCACGGGAAATGCGGACAACATCGTGTCCCGAATACATTTCCTCCACGTATCCGTTCAGTTCTCCGAGGCTGACCTGCCTTGCGGTGAAGAATTTTTGGGAGCGGCTCATAATCAGCATAATGAGCACCATACCGACCATCGTAATCAATATCGAGGTTAGTGCCAAATGCCACTCTGTCACAAACATCATAATCAAACAGCCGATAAACTGAGTAACGGCGCTGATAATGGTAGGCAGGCTGTTGGTCATACCCTGCTGAAGAACCGATACGTCGTTGGTGATACGGCTGAGAATATCGCCGGTGGAGGTCTCACCAAACTGCTTTTGAGGCACCTTATTGATCTTCACGGAAAGGTCATGACGCATTCTGCGGGATGCTTTCAAGGTAACCGTTGCCATAATATAATGCTGAATGAAGTTTGCCAAGGCACCGATCAGGTAAAGCACGATCAGCATAATGCCAACCTTGGCAATCGCCGACATATCAATACCGCCGATAAGCCCATCGGAAATAACGTCTGTAATTTCACCGACCTTATCGGGCGTGATGATGGTCATAACCGCCGACAGTGCCGCCAAAACAAGTGCAACAATGACAAGGGGGAAATTCCCCATATATTTAAATATTTTAGATAGCGTCTTTTTCATCCTTGCACCTCCTTACGCAAGCTCTGCCGCAGTCAGCTGAGACTGGGCGATCTCACGGTAAACAGCACAGTTTTTCATAAGCTCCACATGGGTACCCATACCTACCGCTTCGCCACGCTCCAACACAATGATCTTATCCGCATCTTTAATGGTGCTGATGCGCTGTGCTACGATGACCTTCGTGGTATCCTTCATTGTTTTGGCAAGTCCGCCCCTGAGCTGTGCGTCGGTCTTATAATCAAGCGCAGAGAAGGAATCATCGAAGATAAGTATCTCAGGCTTTCTTGCCAGCGCTCTCGCAATGGAAAGACGCTGCTTCTGACCGCCCGATACGTTCTTACCAAGCTGGACGATCTTATGATCCTTGCCGTCCTCGGTCTTCTCTACGAACTCTCTTGACTGAGAAACGTCCAGAGCCATATCCACAGTTTCTTCGTCAAAGCCGTTTTCCGACTGACCGAAGGTAATATTCTCACGGATGCTTCCGGCAAACAGAATTGCTTTCTGCGTAATATATCCCAGTTTGTTATACAATCCTTCGAAGGAGTAATCCTTGATATTGACTCCATCGATCAAAACCTCACCCTTGGTGGCATCATAGAATCTTGCCATAAGAGATATGAGGGTAGTCTTACCGCAGCCGGTCGCGCCAATGATAGCAAGTGTTTGTCCCTTTTCAATGCGGAAGGAAATGTCGCTGAGCGCTTCTTCTCCGGCTTCGGGATAGGTGAAGGACACGTTCTTGAATTCAATCGTGCCGACCTCGTTGCCGCTGTCGGTTTTACCTTCGATGACGGTTGCTTTCCTGTCAAGCACCTCATTGATACGCTCTGCGGATACCTGCGCTGCAGGGAGCATCATAAATACCATGATCAGCATCATAAAGGACATAACAACATAGGTTGCATAAGTGCTGAACACCACAACATCGCTGAACATCGTGATTCTTGCGGCTACGTCGGTAACAGCGATCTGATTGATAAGCGCCGCACCGAGCCAGTAGATCGCAAGGGAAAGTCCGTTCATACAGGTTCCCATCACCGGCATCATCAGAGAAAACAAACGCTGATTTTTCAGCTGGGTGTTCATCATTTCGGTATTGGGAACATCAAATTTTTCGGTCTGATATTCTTCCGCATTAAAGGCGTGAACAACGTTGATACCAGTCAAATTCTCTCTTGCCATACGGTTTTGGGTATCGGTAAGCTTCTGCACTTTTCTGAATCTTGGCATACATACCGCCATAACCGATACGACCGTAGCGCAGATCACGACAACAGCCGAGGCGGTAACAGCAGAAAGCTCCCAGCTCTTGCCGAGAATTTTTATGATTGCCCAAACGGCCATAATGGGGGCCTTGACCAGGGACTGCAGACCCATCGATACGATCATTTGTAATTGGGTAATATCGTTTGTAGTACGGGTAATAAGGCTGGGGATAGAAAATCTTCCGGTCTCCGCCTTTCCGAGAGTCATAACGTGGGTGAACAGCTTTTCACGAACTGCAAAGCTATATCCCGATGCGATTCTTGAAACCAGGAAGCCACAGCCAACGGTGAGAATTGCACTGGCAAGGGTGCATCCGAGCATTTTTGCACCAACGGCAAGAATATCTGCCATTGCGCTGCCTTCGGTTTTAATCAGCACCGTCAGTTCGCTCATATAGTCCGGCATTGCCAGTTCAAAATAGATCTGACCGATGATAAGCACAATAGCCGCGAGAACCATCCAGCGTTCCCGCTTTTTCATATACCTAAGTAATT
>CALCTE010000022.1 GCA_937893885.1 uncultured Clostridia bacterium
AAGGTTCCTTTTCATTATATACATAGTTTCTTAGGGATGTTCCTTGTGAAGAAGAAGTTTTCTATCCCTTCTTGGTTCAGGATTGAATACACTACCTTTTTCAGCCGAAAGGAGATTCTTCCCTCGGGTGATGTTTTCGCGCTTGATAAGAACGGATATCTGCGCGCGACCGAATGGAGATTTACTCTCGATTCTTTTTCCGAGCATTTTGATAAGCAAAGCATAACCGTTAAAAACGCAAAGGGCGAGGAAATATCGCTTTCGGGCTATATCGGAACGGGAAGCACCGTGACGCTTGAGGTGAACGGAAATATTATCGACAGCGCAAGGGTATGTCTTGCAGGTGACGTAAACTGCAACGGCGCACTTGATGTCGGCGACTATATTTTGATAAAGCGCGCCTGCATGAGCACCTATACGTTTTCGGATATCCAAAACTCTGCGGCAGACGTTTATGGGAACAACGGTGTTGATTCTGCCGATTATTTAATGATAAAGCGTTATTTCTTCACACCTGAAAAGGCGTTGTTTTCTGATTTTATGTCTTATGCAACCGAATAAATACCCAAAGAGCAGAAAGCGGACTTCTCATAAGGATAATAAAACACCGACGGATTTTAATATGAACCGCTCCGTTAAAAACGGACAATGAAAAAAGACCCCTCCTATGGTATAATTAAGAAAAACCATAGGAGGGGATTTTTATGTCAAGAGAGTATCGGCACATAAAACAGTACGAAAAAGAGCTGTTGGAGCTGAAAGAGAAAGGAATGACAGTACGAGAAATAGGCGAACGCTATGGATTATCATATGAAAAAACACATGGTTTTTTCAAGCGATACAATCGACAGCAACGAAAAATAGCCGCAGGCATAGCATTAAAGAAGAAAGGCAGACCGCCGAAAGATCACATTGTCAGCGAGCAAGACAAAGTTGCGGAATTACGATATGTCCTTGCACGCAAAGACGCAAAGATAAGGAGTTTGGAAATGGAGAACGAACTGATGCGGGATTTTCTCTCGCTCACAGAAAGGAAGTGAGAACAAGCGTAAAATATATTGTTATCTATCGTCATAAGGACAAGTACGGAATAAGCGAGATGTGTCGGTTCTTCGATGTATCGAGAAGCGGCTATTATGACTATGTCAAAAGGATGGAGATTCCTGCAA
The DNA here is from genome assembly GCA_937893885.1 of uncultured Clostridia bacterium. GTDB lineage: Bacteria > Bacillota > Clostridia > Oscillospirales > CAG-272 > CALCTE01. The sequence continues at coordinate 1,170 of CALCTE010000022.1, forward strand.
AGGATCTGCCGCTTGCGGAAAAGATACGGGAGTGTCAGGATAAGTGCGGGAAGACCTACGGATACCGCCGAGTACATATTTGGCTTGAACGTAACGGCATACATAAAAACCCTAAAACCGTTCTGCGAGTAATGAAAAAGTACAATTTGCTATCGGTCATCAGAAGACGCAGGTTCTACAAATATGGCGAACATTTGCATAAATACAATAATCTCTGGAACCAAAATTTCAAAGCCGAGAAACCTAACCAAAAGTGGGCAACAGACATTTCGTACATACACACAAAGCAAGGTGTATTGTATCTTTCTATCATTAGAGATTTGTATGACAACAGTATCGTTGCATACAAAACCGGCACACAGCAAACGGTAAATTTGGTGTTGGACACCATAAAAGCAGCCAAGAGAAAAGAGAAGGTCACCGCAGAGGTGCAACTCCACAGTGACCAAGGCTTTCAATATACATCGACAGCATATTTTAAGCTTACCCAATCTTACAACATAACGCCATCGATGTCAAGTAAGGGCAACCCTTATGACAACGCTATGGCTGAAAATTTCTTCTCAATTCTCAAAACCGAGTGCATCCACCGAGTGAAGCTCAAAACCTATGAGGAGGCTCGCCTCCTCATAGGTGAATACATACGTTTCTACAACAACGAACGTATTCAAACCAAAACAAAACTGACTCCGCTTGAAAAACGAAGTCAGTATGTCGCTTAATATTTAATATTTACCATAGGGGGCTTTTTGTGCTGTCCGTACAATTTGGGGCACAACATATTTAAGTCTGTCGGGGTTGTTTTATTCTGTTCTATAAATTGGGATTTGTCTGTGAAATAACCCGAAAAGCCACTTTATTTATTTTCATCTATTGCTTGAGGATTATCTATACGAATATCAAAAACAGTTCCGCATTCTTTACATCCTTTTGCGGTCAATGTAGAATAGTTGTGTGAAAACGGGAGTTTTTTCTGCGACTGCTTCGTAACGAAAACAAGCCCTCCGATACCCGTTGAAAGTTTACCTTCCATCAAATTTACAGAACCACAGTTTGGACATTTCTTATTCATTTTTTCTCTCTCCTATAAATTGGAATTTATCTAACGGTTTGATAAAGAAATTAAAGAACCATTACCATAGTTCCAATTCCAATAAGTATACAACCTATCAAGGATTTCGTTGTAAACTGTTCGTGTAAAAACACGAACGCCAAAATCAATGTGATTACAACACTCAACTTATCAATTGGCACAACTTTGGATGCATCA
>CALCTE010000023.1 GCA_937893885.1 uncultured Clostridia bacterium
GCAGGGCGGCGTAAGCATTGACGGCGAAAAGATAACGGACCTTGCGAAAACGTTCGAAAAGAGCGTTTTCGGTGACGGACTTATCGTAAAGAAGGGCAAAAAGGCTTATCATAGATTTACACTTTGATGAAAAAATTAAGACTTCTTATAAACCGTGACTGCACGGCTCCTTACACGAATCTTGCATTTGAGGAGTATCTTTTAAAGCAGAAGCCTTACGGCGACGACAGTATTTTTATGCTTTGGAGAAACGCCCCTTCCGTGATAATCGGCAAAAATCAAAACGCCTACAGAGAGATAAATAAGGATTTTCTCGACGAAGGCGGTATAAAGCTCGTCAGAAGACTTACGGGCGGCGGAGCGGTCTTTCACGATCTCGGAAACGTAAATTTTACATTTATCGGGGAAGATGAAAAGGGAGAACTTGATTTTTCCGAATACGCGCTTCCGGTAGCCCGCGCAATAAGTGCGTTTGGAGTAAAAGCGGAGCTTAACGGCAGAAACGATATTTGCGTTATGGGCAAGAAGTTTTCGGGAACGGCACAATGTATAGAAAACGGCAGGGTACTTCACCACGGCACGCTTCTTTACGATGCCGACCTTTCGAAGCTTTCGGGCGCTCTTAAAGTCAACAGCGAAAAGCTCAAGGATAAGGGTATAAGATCAGTCGAAAGCCGTGTCACAAACTTAAAGGGCATTACAAATTGCACGTTTACACCTACGGAGTTTATGGAATACATAGCCGAAAGCTATGCGGGAGAGTTCGACGGCGAGGTTTTAAAGGAATATGTCAATCCCGAAAATACGGACGCCGTGATGAAACTTGTTAGGGAAAAATATTCGCTTTTTGAGTGGAACTACGGCGCATCTCCCGAATTTGAGTTTGCAAATACGAAGAGATTTCCGTTCGGAACTTTAGAGCTTAATTTTACGGCTAAAGAAGGCTGCATTGAAAAAATCGCGCTGTACGGAGACTTCTTCGGTATAGGCGATATATCAGAGCTTTGCGCTTTACTCAAGGGTAAAAAGCTTGAAAAAGAGGATATAAAAGACGCGCTTTGCGGCACTCTTGTAGAAAGCTATATTATGGGCTGCAGTGCGGAGGATATCATATCACTGTTTGAATTTTGAAAGGAAAAACTATGAATATTAAAAAATGTAAGTACAAGGATATTGCGGCGTATGCCATTGACATAGGAGATGTCGTATTCAAGGTGATACCTGAAATGGGTATGAAGATCGCTTCCGCCGTACATAAGGAAAGCGGATTTGAGTTTATGCACCAAAACCCCAAGGGACTCAAAAAATACATAAGATCCGAATACGGCAGAGGATTTGGCGCAGGCGAATGCGCGGGTTTTGACGATATGATGCCCACTATTGACCCGTTTTACTATACAGGTGACGCTTGGAATGGCGTACGTATGCCCGACCACGGCGAAGTTTGGTGTTTGCCTTACGATATAAAGAAGGGCAAGGACTACCTTTTCGGAAAAGTGAACGGTATCCGTATGCCTTATATCTTCACAAAGAAGATGTATGCGCTCAAAGAAAACGTCCTTCGAATCGAATACAGCGTCGAAAACCCCACGAAATTCCCTATGGATTATCTGTGGGCAGGACACGTGATGCTCAAAGCTGAAGAGGGTTCTCGCTATAAAGTACCCGCAGAGTGCAGCGAAGGCGTATGTATGTTTTCAAACAACGACAGAATCGGCAAATACGGTGAGCGTTTTTCTTTCCCGATTAACACCGATAAAAACGGCGTAACGCACGATATGACTCTTATGAGAAGCCCTTCCGTAAAGAAAGAGGAAAAATACTACATCACCAACAAGCTCACGAAAGAGGGCTTTTTGGGAATTGATTATCCTTCGAAAAAGCTTGCGTTTACGATGCATTTCCCCGTAGAGGAAGTGCCGTATATCGGCGTTATGAACAACGAATGCGGCTGGGATAATATGTATCTTACGATACTTGAACCTTGCACGGCGCCCTATGACAGACCCGATCTTGCAAATATCAACAAGGTGGGTTCGGTACTCGCTCCTTACAGTACGAAAAAATGGTATCTTGACATCGAAATTTCAAAGCAATAAATTTATATAACATCGAAAACGCAGACTGTGTTTTCGGTGTTATTTTTTTCTACATTATATAAAAAAATACAGAAAAAATATTGAATAAAAATATTAGATATGATATAATACTATGAATTACTGTTAAATTTTGCAAAGATAGATAAGTAATAAGAAATTTGGAGATATAATAATGGCAAAAACCGCAAGACAAAATCAAGGTTACGGAGATCAAAGCATACGTACTTTAAAGGGCGCGGACAGAGTAAGGCTCAAGCCTTCCGTTATTTTTGGTTCGGAGGGTATCGAGGGCTGCGAGCATTCCTTTTTTGAGATACTCTCAAACTCTGTAGATGAAGCGCGAGAAGGATTTGGAAACGTTATAAACGTAACTGTTTTCAAGGACAAGACTCTTCAGGTAGAGGACTTCGGAAGAGGTATTCCGCTTGATTGGAACGAGAAGGAAAAGCGCTATAATTGGGATCTCGTTTTTTGCGACCTTTATGCTGGCGGTAAGTACGACAGCGAGGCGTACGAGTTTTCTCTTGGTACGAACGGACTCGGTGCTTGCGCTACGCAGTATAGCTCCGAGTTTATGGAAGTCACCGTTTATAACGGAAGCTTCAAATACGGAATTTCTTTTAAAAAGGGATATCCCGTAACGGAGCTTTCCAAGGAGGAGTATAGCGGCAAGAGAAGCGGTACGATAATCAAGTGGCGCCCCGACCTTGAGGTATTCACCGACATAAACATTCAGCTTGATTATTTTACGTCTGTGCTCAAAAAGCAAGCGGTAGTAAACGCGGGACTTACCTTTAATCTCAAATATCAAAATGAGGACGGCTCCTTTACCGATGCGAGCTTTTGCTACGAAAACGGCATAAAGGACTACGTCGACGAGATACTCGGCGAAGATGGTATGAGCCCGTCGTTTATCTGGAGCGGCGAGCGTGTAGGTAAAGACAGAGAAGATAAGCCCGAATACAAGGTCAAGATGCAGATATGCCTTGCATTCTCTAACAAGAATAATCTCATTGAATTTTATCACAATTCCTCATTCCTTGAATACGGCGGTTCTCCCGAAAGAGCGACGAGAAAGGCTCTTGTGTGGGCATTTGATAATTTTATAACCGAAAGCGGTAAATATTCAAAGAACGAAAGCAAGATAACCTTCCAGGATATAGAGGACTGCCTGGTATTCGTTTTAAATTCTTTTTCAACGCAGACTTCTTATGAAAACCAGACGAAAAAAGCCATCACCAACGTATTTATCGGCGAAGCGATAAACGAATTTTTGAAAACGCAGATGCAAGCGCTCTTTGCGGAAAATCCCGAGGTTGCGGAAAAGGTCATCTCTCAGGTGCTTATAAACAAGAGAAGCCGCGAAAGTGCCGAAAAAGAGCGTATCGGAATGAAGACCAAGCTTATTCAAAAGCTTGATATCTCTAACCGAGTTGAAAAGTTCGTCGGCTGCAGAAGCAAAGACCCGACCAAGCGCGAGCTTTATATAGTGGAGGGCGATTCGGCACTCACGTCTGTAAAGCTTGCAAGAAACGCAGACTTTCAGGCAGTAATTCCCGTAAGAGGAAAAACCTTGAACTGCCTCAAAAATTCTTATGATAAGATATTCAAAAACGAGATAATCGTCGATCTTTTGAAGGTCATTGGTTGCGGCTGTGAAATAAAGTCGAAGTCAAACAAGGAAATATCAGGTTTTGACTACGACCTTTTAAAGTGGGATAAGATAGTAATATGCACCGATGCCGACGAAGACGGTTTCCAGATCCGTACGCTCCTGCTGACGCTGTTCTACCGCCTGCTGCCGACGCTGCTGAAGGAAGGCAGAGTCTACATCGCGGAATCGCCGCTGTACGAGATCACACCCGCGAAGGGTGACCCGCTGTTCGCGTACAACGAACCGGAAAAGACGGAAATTGTCAAAAAGCTGGAAGCGTCAAAGACAAAGTACACGCTTCAGCGTTCGAAGGGGCTCGGCGAAAACGAAGCGCAGATGATGTCGAAAACGACAATGAATCCCGCATCGCGCCGCCTGATCCGCGTGACGCCGGCGGATGCCGCCGCAACAGCGCGTATGTTTGAACTGATGCTCGGCGACGACCTTGCGGGCCGCAAGAAATACATTGCCGAACACGGCGCGGAATACCTTGCGGTCGCGGACATTTAAAAAAGCTAAGAGCTAATAGTGAATAGTGAATAGCTGTCTGAACCTTCCGTCAGCGGACAGAACAAACGATTTGTCCCGCGGTTAGCCTATATCTGTGTAACCTTTGCA
>CALCTE010000024.1 GCA_937893885.1 uncultured Clostridia bacterium
CGAACTGTTCCGGCGCTTTGGCGACGCGTTCACCGGTCCAGTAGCAATCCGTATCGTGCATGGCGATATACGCATCCTCGCGGGCGGCGGACATCGGTTCGATCCCGGTCGTGTCGACCGGAGCGGGCGTGCCGGTGAGGGTCATGCGCTTCTGCGCGGGGTAGAATTCCGCGCCGCGGCGGGTCAGCACGTCCCGGATCGCGGCGTTATGCGGGTTGAAGGAAAAGTCTGCCTGAAAGCCCGGGAAGCGCGCTTTGAGCCAATCCGCGATCTCTTCATAGGCGGCAGTCTCGCGCGAGAGCCCGAGGGTCATTTCGAGGTAGCGTTCGTCCTCGACGACCAGGAATACGAACAATCCGGCAACGCCGCCGTTTCGCACCGCCAGCGTGCGCAGCCGGGGATTGTCCGCCGCGGCATTGAACTCCGCGGCGATCTTTTCCGGCGTGTTGAAATTCGGATCCGAAAAAGCGGGATCACGGCAGATCCCTTCGGCAAACGCCGCATACGGCGCAAAAGAAGTCGGTACTTCGATCATAACGGGTTTCCTTTCATACTGCTTGAGCGTGCGGGTTTCGGACGGAAGTTACCGCCGCAGTTCCCAGAATGCCACGGCGCTTGCGGCGGCGACGTCACCGCTTTCGGACCATTTTTCGATAACTTCGATAACGCTTTGGACAAAGAGCGCGGGAATAGCGGAAACAAGTGCCGAAAATACGATACAGACCGCAGTTATGGGAGCCAGCACCGGATAGAACTTAAAAAGCATTTTGAGTATTCGGGGAATAAGCTTTTTCTTCATTCTTCGTCGCCTCCCTTCGTTTGCTGATCGTATATTTCTTTGTAGATATGGCTAGTCTCAAGAAGTTCCTTATGAGTGCCTACGGCGGATATCTTACCGCCGTCGAGAACGATTATCATATCCGCATCTTCAACCGATGCAACTCTTTGAGCAATAATGATCTTCGTCGTTTCGGGGATATATTCCTTAAAGCCCGCACGTATGAGTGCGTCCGTCTTCATATCGACGGCGCTGGTGGAGTCGTCCAAAATGAGCACCTTCGGCTTCTTTAAAAGGGCTCTCGCAATACAAAGGCGCTGCTTTTGACCGCCCGAAACGTTCGTTCCGCCTTGCTCTATCTTCGTTTCATAGCCGTCGGGGAAGCTTTCGATAAATTCGGCGGCTTGTGAGAGTCTGCACGCTTCCTTTATATCTTCGTCCGTTGCATCCTTGTTGCCCCAACGTAAGTTTTCGCTTATAGTACCCGAGAACAAGAGATTTTTCTGAAGCACCATAGATACGCTGTTTCGCAGAGTTTCAAGATCGTATTCCTTTACGTCTCTGCCGTCAAGCTTGACTTTACCGACGGTGGTATCGTAAAGACGGGGGATAAGCTGTACGAGAGTCGTTTTGCTTGAGCCCGTACCGCCCAAAATACCGACGGTCATACCCGATTTAACGTCGAGGTTTATGTTCTCAAGCGCGTATATTTCGGCATCCTTCGAATACTTAAAGCTTACGTTTTCAAAGGAGATCGCGCCGCTATTTATTTCATAAACGGGGTTTTCGGGGTTAGTAAGTGCAGGTTCTTCCGTTAAGAGCTCGTTTATACGCTTAAAGGACTCTACGGACATCGTGAGCATAACGTATATCATTCCGAGCATCATAAGCGACATAAGTATCTGCACGCCATAGGTGAGCATAGCTGAAATTTCGCCTATGCCGATAGCGCCGCCGACGGACATTTTTGAGCCGACGATGAGCACGAATGCCATATTGAAGTAAATGCAAAACTGCATTATGGGTGAGTTAAGTGCAACAAGGCGCTCTGCCTTCGTGAAGTCTACGCGTATATCCTCGGACGCCTTTGCAAACTTTTCCTTCTCGTATTCTTCGCGGGAAAAGCCTTTTACAACGCGCATGCCTCTTACGTTTTCCTCAATTGACTCGTTGAGCTTGTCGTATTTCTTAAATACCCTTCTGAAAGCGGGCATCGCCTTGCGGCTTACCATAAGAAGTCCGAAAACGAGCACGGGGATAACTATAACGAAGGTTGTCGCAAGCGCACCGCCCATAATGTAAGCCATAATTATCGAGAATATAAGCATAAGCGGGCTTCTTATCGCCGTACGTATTATCATCATGTATGACATCTGCACGTTTACGACGTCGGTAGTGATACGCGTCACGAGAGAAGCTGAAGAAAACTTGTCTATGTTTTCAAATGTGTAGGTCTGTATCTTTGAAAAAATGTCGTGGCGGAGATTTTTCGAAAAGCCCGATGAAGCTTTCGCGCAGGTGAAACCTGCAATACCTCCGCAGGCAAGAGACAGTATAGCGAGAACTACCAAAATGACACCGGTTTTCAGTATGTAGTTCATATCGACTCCGGCTTCAATTTCGTTTACAAGATTTGCGGTTATGAAGGGGATAAATGCTTCAATTATTGCCTCGCACACTATGAAAACGAGTGTGAGAACGGTCGGGAGCTTATATTCCCGAACGCTTTTTAAGATTCGTTTGAACATAATTTCAGATCCTTTCTTTACAAAACTCCATTATACAACAAATATGACCTAAAGTCAATCAAAAAGGTCGGTAATGTTGCGGCAAAATTGGATTATTGAGCGGAAGAAAAAATGCCTCCCTCGAAGTGAGGGAGGCGAGAAGACTATTCTTCGTGGCTTTTCATAAATTCATCGTGGCGCCTATATAACTTTCTCCACACGGCTCCGTACACGCACGCGTATATTACAAGATACGGCAGAAGATACAGCAAGTGGCAGCCGACGTAGACAAGGTAATCTTTAGCCTCCGGACTTGCCATCATATTTTCAATAAGCTCCTTGCGCCCCGACGGAACGTAATAGAGCTTCGTGAAAATTAAATTCGCGGGAGCGGCAAGGTACATACCGTAATACCAAAAGGTGCTGATTACAAGCCGAACTATCTCGGTTGGGAGAACTATTGCAAGGAAGTGAAAAAACCACAGCTTTCTGTCGGGATTCGGGGAAAAATGCTTATGCGCGGATTTGTAGAAAAATCGCGACAAAACGAAGATGGGAAGCGCTACGGTTACGAGGAATATCACGAAGTATTTTACCGTATTTGAAACGCTGTCCCAGCCGAGCGCAGTCAGTATAAGCTGCATGACGAGAAGTGACGGTGCGTGCAAGAGAAAGCTTTTTGCAAGATATACCTGCGCGTCCTTTGCAATGCTGTCCTGATACATAGTATCACCTCTCAAAAACTAAAAACGATTACATATAGATTTTACCATATACATACCGAAAAATCAAGACTCTCCCCTTGGGAGAGCTGTCGAGCGTATGCGAGAATGAGAAGGCGTGCAAATTTACACAAAATCTTTTTCACACCTTGAAAAGTGACTTACGCTATGGTATAATGTAATAATACAAACAGCAAAAAGAGGATAACCGATATGCTTGAACTTAAAAATATATGCTACAGTGTAGTTGACGATGACGGAAACGTCAAAAAAATACTTGATAACGTGTCGCTCAAGCTTTCCGAGGGCTTTACCGTTATAACGGGCCCCAACGGAAGCGGCAAATCGACTATCGCGAAGATAATTATGGGAATAATAAAGCCCGATTCCGGAAAAATTTTCCTTGACGGCGAGGACATAACGGATATGTCCGTTACGGACAGAGCGCGCCGTGGCGTAAGCTTTGCGTTCCAACAGCCCGTAAGATTTAAGGGCATCAAGGTAAAGGATCTTATTAACTTTGCCGCTGGCAAGGAGATAAGCATATCCGACGCTTGCAAGTATCTTTCCGAGGTCGGACTTTGCGCGCGTGACTATATCGACAGAGAGGTAAACGCGAGTCTTTCGGGCGGTGAGCTCAAGCGCATTGAGATAGCGACGCTTCTTGCCAGAAGCACGAAGCTTTCGCTCTTTGACGAGCCCGAGGCGGGAATAGATATATGGAGCTTCAACAGCCTTATCAAAGTTTTTGAGAAGCTTCATGACGAAATAAACGGCACGATAGTAATAATCTCTCACCAAGAGAGAATACTTAACGTTGCCGACAGAATAGTTCTCCTTTCGGGTGGCAAGGTCGAAAAGGACGGTACGAGAGATGAGATATTCGACGGGCTCTTTTGTAAGGAAGGCATATGCAAAGTGCTTTCCGATAAAATTTAAGGGGGCGTAAATTATGGATAAGCTTGAAAAAAATATACTTGCCGAGATAGCTGATTTACACGAAGTTCCCGCAGGCGCATATAACATAAGACTTAACGGCTCTTCCGAGATGCGTAATACTACGGCGAACATCGACATCGTATCAAAAGAGGACAAAAGCGGTATCGACATATACGTTGCGCCCGGCACGAAGAACGAGAGCGTACACATACCCGTTATTCTGTCAAAAAGCGGACATCAAGAGCTCGTTTATAACGATTTTCATATAGGAGAGGGCGCGGATGTTCTCATCGTCGCGGGTTGCGGTATTCACAACAGTGGATGCGAAAGCTCAAAGCACGACGGTATCCACAGCTTTTATATAGGCAAAAACGCCCACGTCAAATACGTGGAAAAGCACTACGGAGAGGGTGAGGGCGAAGGCAAAAAGGTGATGAACCCCACCACCGTTATAAACGTCGACGAAGGCGGATTTTTTGAGATGGAAACTACGCAGATAAAGGGCGTAGACTCAACCGACAGAAAAACGGTCGCTACGGTAAAAGAAGGCGGAAAAATAGTCGTTACGGAGAAGCTCTATACGCACGAAAATCAATTTGCCGAAACGGATTTCACCGTTGACCTTAACGGCGACGACTCTTCCGCGCACATCGTATCGCGCTCTGTTGCGGCAGGAAACTCAAAGCAGGTATTCCTTGCCAAAATGAACGGCAACGCAAGGTGCAATGCGCACTCCGAATGTGACGCGATAATCCTTGATAACGGCAAAGTCAGCGCTATCCCCGAGATAACCGCCAACACCCTTGAAGCAGAGATGGTTCACGAGGCGGCTATCGGAAAGATAGCGGGCGAACAGCTTGTAAAGCTTATGACACTCGGACTTTCCGAAAAGGAAGCCGAAGAACAGATAATAAACGGTTTTTTGAAGTAAGAAGGTAAGATATGACGAAAAGACTGACGGCGGTAATTTTAGCGCTTCTTATGTGCTTTTCACTTGTTTCCTGTAAGATGGCGATCAAGGAGAAAAGCGAGGACTTTGATTTCACCGAGCATTCGGGAATACCGCTTGCGGATATCAAGATAGCCTATATCCGCGCCAAAGATACAAGCCTCAGGCGCGACCTCGACGAGCTTTGCGAAAAAGAGCATATACTCGGCGCGAGCTTTACGGAGCTTAATATCAGCGAAAAAGAAAGCTTCGACGGAATTTTCACAGAGCTTTTTGCAAAGGGCTTTAACGTGTTCTTTCTCGACGGCGGACTCCCCGAGGAATTTATAAATACGCTTCCCACCGATAAGCACGACGTGTATTTTATATCCCACGGCAACACCGTAAGCGAATCGGAAAGGCTTTTAAACTTTGAGGACGACTTCCTTGAATATTCCTATCTTTTGGGCGTTATTGCGGCGGAAAGCCACGGAACCGATAGCATAGGCATCATAACCGACAGCTTTGAGTATTGCCCCGATTTTAACGCGTTCGCCGCGGGAGTAAGGCTTGTCAATTCCAATATAAAGGTCATAGTTTCCGAGCGTGTGCAGACTCTTACGCAAAACGGTTGTGAGGCGGTGTTTGTGCCGCACGGGTTTAAGTATACGCAAGACACAAAACTTGCGCTTTACGGCTTCGAGTCGGATAGAGAGGGCAGCTTCCTATTCGCAGATTACAGCGAATTTTTTGAAAAGTGCATAGCGTCCGTATGTGAAGGCACTTTTGAGGGCGGAAATGTTTCGCTCGGCGCACGGCACGGCTCGATGGACGAAAGCCTTGCACAGCTTGGACTTCCTGCAGAGCTTACGGAAAAGGTAGAAGCAATAAAGCAATATTTTGTTGGCGGTATGCCCGTTTTCTCCGCAAATCAGCTTATGATAAGCGGTGAAAAGGTCATCTCCGTTCACGAGGTAGTCATCGACAACAGAGGGAATACGGTAATCGACGAAAGCGGCAATTACTATTACTACTCCGAGGACGACTTACTATTATGTGAAAGCTACGAGGAGCTTATAAGCGGAAAAATGAACTACTACTACTCAAACGTAGAATTGAAATAGTCAATAGAATGGGAAAAGCGTTGTGCCGTTGTTTCGGCACAACGCTTTTTGCTGTATTTGAGATACTGCGTTTTATTTTGAAATCGCATATATCAGTGTTTCTTCTTTTTTTGGCTTATCCTTTATGACGTAAGCTTCTTTCAAAAGCTCCGAGCCTTTTTGCAGTTTGCTTTCATCGTTTGCGTAAAGCACGGCGAGCTTTTCGCCCGCGCTTATGCGCTCACCCGTCTTTTTGTAAAGTCGCAGCCCTGCGTGCATATCTATTACGTCTGCGCTCGTCTCTCTGCCTGCACCGAGCACGCACGCCGCCTTGCCGACCTTTTCCGTATCCATAGTGTAGATATATCCGTCCTCGTCCGCTTTAAGCTCTTTTTCAAATTTCGGCGCGAATATCTCCGATACGTTTTCGATAAAGCCGTCATTTCCGCCCTGCGCGCATATCCACTCGCAAAATTTCCCAAGCGCATCACCGCTTCTTACGCATTCTTCCACCGTCTCACTTGCTTGGTCAAGATTTATGCCGTGGCAGAGCACGAGCATATTGGAGGCAAGCGCAAAGCAGACTTCTTTAAGATCGTCTGCTACATCTTTGCCTTTTAGTATATCAGCGGCTTCAAGCACCTCGACGGCGTTACCGACGGCGCTTCCTAAGGGAATATCCATATTCGTTATTAGAGCGCGCACCTTTTTGCCGCAGGATTTACCTATTTCGACCATCTTATCTGCAAGAAGCTTTGCTTCTTCGGGCGTTTTCATAAATGCGCCCGAACCGTATTTTACGTCGAGCACGATGCTGTCCGAGCCCGAAGCGAGCTTTTTGCTCATTATGCTTGACGCGATAAGCGGTATGCTTTGCACCGTAGCCGTCACGTCGCGAAGCGCGTAGAGCTTCTTATCGGCGGGCGCAAAATTTCCGCTTTGGCCTACTATAGCGATGCCGATATTTTCTACCTGACGGGCAAACTCTTCTGCCGAAAGAGAGGTCTTAAATCCCTTTATAGACTCCAATTTATCGATGGTGCCGCCCGTATGCCCAAGCCCGCGCCCCGACATTTTTGCAACTTTAGCGCCGCACGCTGCCACTATCGGCGCTACTATAAGCGAGGTCTTGTCGCCGACGCCGCCCGTGCTGTGCTTGTCAACGCACATACCGCCAAAGCGCGAAAGATCGGCGATGTCGCCACTGTCGCGCATAGCTTTCGTTAAGGTGACGGTCTCGCGCTCGTCCATTCCCATAATGCATACAGCCATAAGCCACGCGGATAGCTGATAGTCGGGAATCGTGCCCGAAACCGCGCCGTCTACGACGAAGCGTATCTCTTCGTCCGAAAGGCTTTCGCCATGACGTTTTTTGTCGATTATATCGTACATTCTCATTTTGTCATTTCTCCCAAAAAGCTATTGCCGCCGCATAAAAACGGCACGTCAAGATATTCGGCAACCGTTGCCGCTATGTCCGCAAAGCTTTGTCTCGTGCCTAAATTTACGGCGCAAAGCGACTTGCCGTAAACGATAAGGGGAGTGTATTCTCTCGTATGGTCTGTGCTTACGTCGCCGGGGTCGCAGCCGTGGTCTGCCGTGACGATAAGCATATCGTCGTCCCTAAGCCCGCTTATTATATCGGGAAGCGCTTCGTCGAATTCACTAAGAGCCTTTGCGTAGCCGTCAATGTCGTTTCTGTGACCGTATACCATGTCAAAATCCACCAAATTCACGAAGCAAAGCCCGTCAAAATCCTTTGAAAGAAGCTCTTTCGTAAGCCTTATGCCTTCCGTGTTTGACTTGGTGTAAATCTTCGAAGTGACTCCTCTGTGAGCAAATATATCCGATATTTTTCCGACACCGATAACCTCTTTTCCTGACTCCGTGATAGCATCAAGAAGCGTTTTACCCGTAGGCTCAAGCGAAAAATCGTGGCGGTTTGAGGTGCGATAAAACTTACCGTCTCCGTCGGTTGCAAAAGGGCGCGCGATAACTCTGCCGACGCCCCATTTTCCTTTCAGTATATCCCTCGCGATCTTGCAATATCCGTAAAGTTCTTCGGGGGAAATGATGCTCTCGTGAGCGGCTATCTGAAAAACGCTGTCCGCAGAGGTATAGACTATCAGAGCGCCCGTTTCGAGCT
>CALCTE010000025.1 GCA_937893885.1 uncultured Clostridia bacterium
GCACTGCTCTCGCAGTGCTCTTTTGTTTGAGACGTGTTGACAAAAAAGATGCCAAATTATTTTGTGTACTCTATTTGATATTCCACCAATTTCATTGTATTACTCTCGGCGTTGTATAGAACGTTGATAAACACATACGTTCCGCTTGAACTCGGCAATTTGTTGAATTCTCCCGTGTCCTTGTTGTAGATAATATAGTAGTCGCTGGTTTGAATATCGCAGAAATACGAGGTGATACCAACCATATCATTGGGAATATCGGATATCCACTTTGCGTCATTTGAAATATTTTTCTCAAATTGCCCCACAGCGGTATCGTCAAAGTAAATATCGCTCGTTGAATAAATATATCCGCGAGGAACAGATTGCGTTCCTTTTGTCCAATCCTGCGTGTTGATACGCGAATGCGTCGGAATATCAATATTCAACATTTGCTCCGTATTGACAATCGGCTCGTCGCCGTGTGAATAGATATCAGAAAAAATGAAGGTAAACGATCCGTAAATGCAGAGTAGTGCCGCCATGATAATGCCCACGATTACGTTCTTTTTATACTTGTATCCTTTTTTCTTTAAGTAGAAGCCGAACACAATAGAGGCAATCGGAACAGGAAGGAACAAAAAGAATACCCACATATTCTCCGTCATTGCTTGATTGATTCCGGATAATATAGCAACACCAATCAATGCACCCCATATCGTACAAATGGAAAGAACGAAAAGAAGAATGGAGATGATTTTTAATTTATCCTTGGGCTTTTTTGCTTCAACCTTGTTTGGTGTATTATTGCAAAAAGTAATGAAAGTTGATTCAGGAATCAAAACATCTTTTTTAATAATATAGCTTTGACCCGCAATCTGCAAAACAAGATAGTTTCCTATAGAGTAGATTTTTTCAATGTCATCAAAGTATATTTTCAGCGTCCTTGTGATTTCCTCATTTTTGGAAATGTTCAGTATAAAATAGCCTTCAAATATTTCATAAGAATAGGTGCTCTCCAAAATTCTGCTTTCACTGGTTTTCCACGCTTTGCTATAAGCGAAATAACCTTTGATATGAGAAATCACACCGACCAGAAAATAGCCTAAAAGTAAACCTATAATGGTATCGTTCGCTCCTGCTACGGCAAGGAAAACAAAAAGGACGATGCAAGCAAGCGTGAAAACAATCGCGCGTTTTATAAGCGGAAAACGGGCTTTTTTGAAAACTTCTTGCAAATCTGATTTTTCATATTTGAAAACGTACGCCTCATTCGGTTCGTTCTTATTTTCCTTTATCGGCTCAGCTTCGCTCAAAATATCATCTATGGAAACCGAGAAAATTTCCTTGAGTCGAATCAAATTATCAACGGTAGGTAATGTCTTATCCATTTCCCAAAGGCTGACAGTCTGACGGCTAACGAGCATTTTTTGACCGAGTTCTTCTTGAGATAGCCCGATCTTTTTTCTGTAATATTGTATTTTCTCACCGACGGTCATAAAAAGCCCTCCTTTCATGCAACATAATTATATCACAAAGGTCAGAAAATGTAAAGAACATCGTACTTGACCGTGTCAAGTAGCACTTGCATCCCCATTTTTCTCTTTGTTAAAGGTTCACTTCTACTCCCTTGCTCGAAAATGCCGATTGGCATCTTTTAATTAAAATTGCTTTTCGCCACGGCGAAAAACTACCTCACTTCTTACCTCTTCCCTTTTACCTATTACTTCCCAAAAAATCCTGCCATTTGAGGTAAGAGTGAAGAGGTAAGAGGTAAAAAGTAAAAATCCCGCACTTTCGTGCAGGATTTTTTGGAGGTGCCACCCAGATTTGAACTGGGGAATAAAGGTTTTGCAGACCTTT
>CALCTE010000026.1 GCA_937893885.1 uncultured Clostridia bacterium
CCAGCTTCCCCTCCGTTCAAAGGGGAAGCCTTATATTACAAGGACTTTGAATACATAAAGGAACAGAGAAATCTGTTCCTTTTTTGCCGCACTTTTTCCATAAAACATGGAATTTTTATGAAATTTTTAATTTTGATTTTTGGAAAAAGCTCCAAAAGTGGAATTTGTGATTATGGAAAGTTTTTTGTTTAATTATATCGTGTATCAACTGGGTTTTACACTGACATAACAAATAGAAATTTTGTGTGTTTACAAGCACTTTCTGTGTGGTATTAATGGATTTTAAAATAATATACTAACTCTTCTTGAATTAAATCATATTTTGTGATAATATGTAATCACAAATATACAATTTTATTGCAAAAGTTGAAGGTAAAAATGAAAAAACGCTATAATTATAACAAGGAAAGTCTTCCGCGTCCTATTTTAGATGGACGTGATGACTTTATAAATCTTTACTATCAAGCCTGGGAGCTTGCCTTTAAAAATGTGGAATATATAGAAAAGGATGGCTGGAAGGACATTTTAACCTGTATGCCCGGAGTGGGCATTATGTGGCAATGGGACTCCTGCATAATGACCTTTATTACCAATTATTCAAATGGCACATTAAGTGCTTTGAATAATCTTGACAATCTATATATGCTAAGGCGCAAGAACGACGGCTTTATGGCTATGGCGTATAACCTTGATGACGGCGAGCCTACTTATGGCGAGAGAATAAACCCGCCTCTTATGGCTTGGGCGGAATGGGAGCACTATTTGATTTCGGGTGACTCCTCACGCTTTGAGCGTGTTTTGCCTGCACTTGAGGGAATTTATAATTTTATTGAGAAAAATAGAAAAAGAGAAAGCTGCGACCTTTACTATTTTGAAGATACAGGCTCCAGCGGAATGGATAATTCCCCTGTTAGTGGATATGGAGCTAAGCACGGTGACGGAAGTGACACTTGCTTTGTTGACCTTGCCTGTCAGCAGGCACTTAGTGCCCTTTGTATATCTTATATATGTAGTCAGCTTGGCTTAAATGAAAAGGCGGAGCATTATGAAAATGAGCACGTGCGCATTTGCGACAACGTAAACAAGCTTCATTATAGCGAAAAAGCAGGCTGGTATTTTAATTTCTTTACCCGCACATGGAAAGGCGATAGGGTTAAGTTTATAAACTCAAAAACTGCCGCCACCTTTTGGACGCTTGTATCAGGGGTTGCATATGGCGAAAGACTTCGCTCGGTAGTAGCGCACATGATGAACGAAAACGAATTTTACACAAAAATCCCCTTTGCCACACTGTCAAAGGATGACCCAAATTACGATACTGCCGGTGGCTATTGGCTTGGCGGAGTATGGGCGCCAACTAACCTGTGCGCTATAAAGGGACTTTGTAAAAACGGATATCACGAATACGCGAGGGAAGCTGCCATAAAGTATCTTGACGGCATGTGCAAGGTTGCAAACGATGTAGCGTACGGCAGCATTTGGGAATGCTATGCCCCGGATGCTTATCGCCCCGCCACCACTGAATATAACACGCTGTCCCGTGACGAATTTGTAGGCTGGAGTGGAATTGCGCCAATAACTATGCTTATTGAAAACATTATCGGTCTTGAATTTGATGCACATAAAAATCAAGTCACCTTCCACCTAAACAACCGTGAAAAATGTGGAATAGAAAATATGATTTTTAATTCTAATCTTGTAAGCATAGTATGCACCGAATACCATCCATTTAAGGGGCAAACCACCGTAAAGGTGGAAGCACAAAAGCCATTTAAACTGAAGGTGGTAACAAAGTACCTTTGGTACCCTGTCGAAATAGATGTACCAAAGGGTCAAAGTGTGTTTAAAATATAGTTTTTCGTTGAAATATCTTTTATGATAGAAATCAAGTTTAATAGTGTTGAAAAGCATATAGTCAAAAAATATATACTGATAATTTTACAAAAAAGACCGGCTCTTAGATAGAGTCGGTTCTTTTTATTTCTGCTTTGTATTTATAATAGCTTTGTCGCGACAAACAAAAAACCGAGGCACAAAAGCCTCGGTAATAGAGCGCCCATAAGTGTGCATAAAGGGAATCGGTTGCCGATTCCCTTTTTTGTCGCACTTTTTCCATAAAAGCGTGGAAAAATTATATAAGCTATGATATAATTTCATTAAAGACTATCGAAAGGAAAAATCATTATGAAAAGCCCACTAATCACTATGTCTGCCTTGGTTGGCAAGCCGAGCGGCGAGGATATATTTAACTATTTGAACGATTTGAAGCAAAACGGAATTGACGAGGTAATGATTTACCCTCGCTCGGGCTGTTTAATTGAATATTTGAGTGAGGAGTGGTTTTGTGCCATTCGAGATTTTATAAAAAGTGCAGAGGCGCTTGATATGTCCATTTGGCTTTACGATGATTTTAACTGGCCATCGGGAGATGCGTGCGGAAGGGTCACTGAAAATGAGGACTTTCGCTTAAAATCAATAAAAACAGAGGGCACTGATATTGGAAAAATAAGCAGTAAATCAAAGCACAATTCTGATATTTTTGGCGAAAAGTTTTTTCCCGATTTAATGAACCCCAAAGCAGTTGACTACTTTATTTCTCTGACTCACGAGGAATATTATAAGCGATTTAGTGGTTATTTTGGCACTGTAATAAAAGGAATTTTTACCGATGAGCCTTCAATAGGCTACTCTTCACAAAATGGCTTTTTGCCATATTATGACGGAATGGAAAACGATTATAAATCATCATACGATAAGGACTTTTTCCACGATTTACACTCCCACAGCGAGGATTTTTGTAAAAACGTAATGAAGCTTGCTTCTGCCCGATTTAAGGAAGCTTATATAGATAAGCTTTCAAGCTGGTGTAAATCGCACGGCATTTTAATGACAGGGCATTTGATGTGCGACAATGAGCCCTTTTATTCTGTTAAATATAACGGCGATTTTTTAAAAAATCTTTCCGCCTTCCCCTTGCCCGGTATTGATGAGATTGCCACTTGCCTTGAAGACAGAAGCTTAATGCCTCTTTTGGGTGGAATAGAATACGCAGGAAAAGGAAAGGGTGCAATGGCGGAGCTTTTCGCGCTTGGCCCTTGCGATATGTCCTATGCAAAGAAAAGGTGTATGCTTTATCTAACTGCGTGTCATGGGGTTGACCATTATTTTTTGGCGATTTCCCATATGGATATTTCGGGAAATATGCACGTTTGTGATTACTTTAGCGATTTTGCGGTGGCTCAGCCCGATTTTGGCGGTATGCGTCTTTTGTCAGAGGAAGCAAAAACAGCCTGCTCGCTTGCAAAAAAGGACTACTCCCCTGACCTATATATAAGATTTCCTACCGATATCGGTATGAAAAATGCATCAAGGGACTTTGATTTGACTGTTCTCTTCTCACTTTTAAATGAGCTTGCGTATCACGGAATACAGTGGAAATACGTCTTAGATGAAGCGCCGACAGATGCGCCAATTATTGAGCTTGATGACACGCCACAGCTTATTTTAAACGGCAACGCAGTAAGCATAGGCGATGTAATTTCGAGGTTTGATAAAAAAGCAATAACGGATACTTACGGCGAGTGTGTTAAGGGAATATTTAGAAGGCGATTTGACGACGGCACCTCTGTTATACTCAATCTATATGCGCCAGAGGGAAGCTATATAATAGATGGTGAGACTCTA
Organism: uncultured Clostridia bacterium; assembly: GCA_937893885.1. Classification (GTDB taxonomy): domain Bacteria; phylum Bacillota; class Clostridia; order Oscillospirales; family CAG-272; genus CALCTE01. Next base: position 3,685 of record CALCTE010000026.1, read on the forward strand.
TATCTATACGAGCACGATGTCATATTAAATAAACCTAATTTGCCCTCAAAAAAGGAAGCAATTAATTCTTCCTTTATGGTTAATTATTGTAACCCAAATACTGTGCGACTTATGTGCTTGAATGACTCTAAGGTTGCTTTTGCCTGTGCCGAGGGTGAGCTTAATGTGCGCTTTGCGCTAAGAAAAGACACGGGGATAAAAATAGACGGGAAGGTGCCTTGTCTTGAAGCTGATTATAACCCATTGCCAAAAGGCATTTGTGAGCATTATAATATAACAAAAGCGCAAAGCATTAAGGCAGAAAAAACCATAATTGAATGTCAAAACGACTTAAAATATATGCCAAGCGCTATGGTAATTGGCGATTTTTCAGCTACTATCATAAATAAAGAGAGTTGTGGTGTGAAGCTTACTAAGCGCAAAGGAGCTTACAATGTAGGCGAAAAAATCAGTGATTTTGGCAAGGTGGAATTTTTGGCAAGAGTAAGAGTGCCTCAAGGAGTCACAGGAATTGAGCTTTTAGGGACTAAGCTTTATACGATGCTTTATCTTGAAGGTGACCCCTCGGGCGAGAAAATAAACGCACCATATATTTTTGGTATTAGAAAAGAGCTTTGGGATAAGGAAATAGAACTAAAAATAGTGCAATTTTCAAGCATAGGCCCTATTTTTGGAGACGTTGACTACTGGGACAAAAATGCAAAGCGCTCCCAATGGCGTGGAACTCCCTCAACAGGTGAAACGCATTTCGGCTTTGATGAAATCAATTGGATATATTAAGCTTTAACTAATGTATAAGCAAGTAATACAGGGAACGAGCTAAACTCGTTCCCTTTTTTGTTGCACTTTTCCCATAATATATGGAATTTGTGATTATGTAAAATTACTAATATCTTGTAAACCATTCTATTGTGTGGTAAAATTCAATTGATAAATATGAATTTACAAAGGGGCGGTATTATGCAAAAGGATAGAAAAATTATAGATAGCCACTTACACATATCAAAATGGGGGGAGGAGGACTTCGTTTCCTGCTTTGACAGCTATGTAAAGGAGCATGGCATTCACGCCCTTAATATTTGTTCAATTCCACTTTGTCAGTCTAACGTGTGCAACAATATTATGCTGGGCTTTTTCAAAATAGCAAACCCCAACACTTATTTGCACGGTGGCATTGAGTATATAAAGGTTCCTATAGATAATATGCCAAAGGATATGGACGCCCTTACACAGTATCGCGAGCTTATGGAAATAGGCTTTGATGGAATTAAAATGCTGGAGGGAAAGCCAACAGAGCATAAAAGAATAGGCAAAAGCCTTAACCACCCTGCCCTTAATAAGCTCTACGAGCAAATGGAAAAGGACGGCACTCACCTTTTAATGCACGTCAACGACCCTGACGAATTCTGGGACTTGAAAAGAGCACCAGACTGGGCGGTCAAACAAGGTTGGACATATACAGACGGCTCATTTGCCTCTTATGAAGAAATACAGACGCAAACCATAAAAATTCTTGAAAGCTACCCAAGGCTCAACTTAACCCTTGCTCACTTTTTCTTTTGTAGTAAGGAGCCAGAGATTTTAGAAAAGCTTTTCACTCTTTACCCCAACCTGTGTGTGGATTTAACCCCTGGAGGTGAGATGTATGTTGAGTTTGAAAAGAATTATGATTACTACAAGGAATTCTTTAATAAGTACTCCGACAGGCTTATTTTCGGCACAGACCGTGCTTATATGTGTGACGAAAAATACGCAAATTGGCTATTCAATGTTGTAACAACCTACATAGGCACAAGCAAAGAGGTTAAAAGCTTCGATGATAAAATCCTTAAGGGACTTGGCTTGCCAAGGAAGAGGGTTGACAACATTTTCTTTGCCAACTTTGAACGTCGTGTCGGCACATCTCCAAAGGTGATAAATAAGGAAAAATTCAAGGCTTATATAGAAAAGTACTCCTTTGCACTGACAGATCGCGATAAGGAAAGAATAGAGCTTCTTTCACAAAAGTATTTGAAACAATAAAAAATGCGAGCTATTATAGAAAATGGCTCGCGACGAGGCAAGACACGGCAAGGCATTCGAAGGTCTGCTGAAGAGATACTTCAACTAATTCAACATAGGAGAAACGACTATGAAATACATCTGCCCCTGCGGCTATGAATACGATCCCGCTGTAGGCGATCCGGATAACGGCATTGCCCCCGGCACCCCCTGGGAAGAGGTTCCCGAGGATTGGGTTTGCCCCGTTTGCGGTCTGGACAAGAGCGTATTCGAAGAAGCGTAAACCAAAAATCAATACACCCGACATCGCCTGAAAACGATTTTCGACCCTGCCGGGGAACAAAAACAAACCACGGCAGGAGCGGCTATGAGCTGTTCCTGCCTTTTTCTATCAAGCATGAATTGAACGCTTAGCGTGCAATGAATTGGACGCTTGGCGGCCAATTCTTTACAGCCAACGACCCGACAAAAATGGAGGAAAACCATGTACAAGAAACTTTTTGCCGCTTTGCTGACTGTGATCCTGTGCCTTGGCGGCGTTGCCCTTGCGGCACTCGCCTTGGAAAGCTGGGAAGTCTCTTCCGCAGCACTGACAGCAGAGCAAGCCGAGACCATCGCTCTGGAATCCCTGGGGCTCACCCGTGACCAAGTACGCTTTGACCGTTCGGAGCTTGACTACGAACGTGGCGTGCAGGTGTGGGAGGTGGAGTTCCGCTATGAAACCACAGAGTACGATTTTGAGATCGACGCCACCACGGGAGAGATCTTAAAGCAGAAAACCGAGCAGAAAAAACCGGAGACCCCCGCTGTCCCCGAACCTCCCGCAGAGCCTCCCAAGGAGGAGACCGGGGAGCTGACGGAGGAGGAAGCGGTTGCCATCGCCCTCGCCCACGCAGGGCTCACCGAAGAGCAGGTCACCCGCCTGCGGGTGGAAAAGGATATCGACCGCGGTATCACCCTCTATGAAATCGATTTTGACTACGGCGGATATGAGTACGAATACGAGATCCGCGTTTCCGACGGCAAGATCTTAAAGCAAGAGCTTGACTGGGACGATTAAAAAACAAAGAAGACGGCCGAAACCGTCTTCTTTTTTCGTTTTATGAGAGAAATTCTTCCAAGTCGATGTAGTACTTATAGTCGCCATAAATGGGGATAGAGCCATAACCGGGGACGTCCACCGAATCCTCGATCTCTGCACCCCAGCCAAGGATCCCGAAGACGCTTCCGTAAAAGCTTCGTGCTTCCTCGAAGGAATAGTCGGCTTTGCTGAGGTCGATCCGGTAGAACCCTTTTTTCGTTTCTCCCGCAGGGACCATCAGCTCGTTCCCTTCTTCATCCAGCCACAAGCCCATGCCGCCCACTTGAGAAAGCCCGCTGTACGGACACGGTGCGACGAGGCGGGGAGTGATCAGAATGGATTGGTCAAACTGTTCTTTTCCGGTGTTCCTGCATTCATACTCCAAGGTTACGTTTTGATCCCCACAGATTACGTTCAAAAGCTTGAGGGTGATCTCCGCATCCCAGCGGTCGTACCGTAGTACGTATTCGTCTCCTGCGGATATTTTTTCCGCCTTGCGCGTTGCTTCCTTTAGTTCATCCCGTAACGCCTCCCCGTATTCACGGCGGGCTTCTTCATAGCTGTCGGGATGGTAGAAGCGTGTTTGCCCGTAACGGTACAATTCCACGTAGAAGGAATCCCCATCCAACTCAAAGCGGTGGGTCTCAACGGCGCGGCTGTTTTCGCAATAGGACTCGTCGGGGGAGAGGGAATACCCTTCCGGGGGCGTGGAAATGACTACGTTGGTGTATGTATCCACGTAAAGACAGCCTTCCTCCGGATCGTACCGCCAGGCCATCACTTCGTTTTCCCAACCCTCGTGCACGTATTCACAGGTGCCGTCCTCGTGGAAGATCAAAAGGTCCCGGTGATCCACCCCGCGCCATTCTCCCACGATCTTAAGATCCTTCGGCGTGTTGCCGCAGGAAGACAAAAGCAGGCAAACCGTCAGTAATGCGGCTGTCAAGAATGCGATTTTTCTCTTCATAGCGTTTTCTCCCTTTTTTCTTTTATTGTATCATAGCTTTTTTTGGATTTCAAGTATTTTTTCCGAAAACGATAGTTTTCGGCATTGAAAGTTTTTGGGGGATGTCTCTTGTTTTGCATATTCTTAAAAATTGTACGTGCCAAGGTTGAAAATCGGCTTTCCGTACTTTTTGCCGTGGGATACCGCTTGAAAGGCACCGCCTTTGTTTTGTGAAACGTAACACAAGATCAGGTCGCAACGTTCTGCCATTTCGAAATTGCGTATTTTAATCGCCCTTTTAGGATGCGCCGAGGCCGCCTCGAAAGAGATCTCAACGTTGCTGTAATACCCTTCCATTTCTTCCCGGTTGTGGGCGTATTCTGCCGTATAGTACGGAAGAAATAAGGTCATCGTGCTGTTATCGCCGCGATAGTTTTTTTGGAGTCGTTTGATCACGGAAGCAACGCATTGATCGAACGCCCCGTTGTTTCCCACCAGGAATTCTACGTATTCCTTTTCTCGCAAAAGTGTGCGGATGTAGTTTTCTAACCGTTCTTCCGTATGTAAAAGATCTTCAATGCGGCGGTGGCCGAAAAAAGCGACGGTAAAGAGCTCCATGTGAATCTTCTCCTTGGAATTGATGTAGGATGATTTCCAATATACTACTATATAATATCATATAGAATGCGATATTTCAATGCAATTTGCGCTAGAAAAACGATATTTTGGGGTAGCGTATAGGGTACAATAATACAAAGGCGGTGATTATGTATGGAAGAAAAAGAGTTTGCCTTGCGATTGGCACAGTTGCGTCAGAATAAAGGTGTTTCGGCGCGGGATATGAGCTTGTCCATCGGGCAGAACCCGGGGTATATCAACAACATTGAATCCGGAAGGGCATTGCCGTCTTTGGCAGGATTCTTTTACATTTGCCAGTATTTAGATGTCACGCCTTGCGACTTTTTTGATACGGAAAGCAACGATCCCACCAAGCTTAGGGTGCTTCTTGCGGATTTGAAGCAATTGAACGAAGAACAGCTGGATACCATAGTGGCACTTGTGAAGGAACTGACCCGCAAGTGACGGTGTGTTCCTCTGCAATTAATAAGACGCAAAAAAGACGGCGTTGCGCCGTCTTCTTTTTATGCTGTTGTTCTGCACATTCTGTGGTGGCGGACTTGATTACAAAACTGAGCTCAAATGTGACATATCGAGTCATCCCTCCGAAAACGATAGTTTTCGGCATTGAAAGTTTTTGGGGGCCGCCCCTTTTTAGGGGGAAGGGGCGGAACGTACCCTTCACAAAAAACAAAGAAGACGGCCGAGACCGTCTCCTTTTGGTCGCTCTATCTTACTTCTGGGGGTAATCGTAGCCCGTCTCGCAGGCGATCTTGGCGCATTCCTTCAGCTTAGCCACGGTGGCCTCGTCCAGACCTGCGGTGTAGGTGCACTTGTCCAGATCCAGATCCAGGAACTCAATGGCCATGACGCAGGCCAGCAGGTACGCACCCTCACCCGCACCGTGGTGGGAGTTGTCGGTGTGATACAGATTGATCTCGGGATACTTCTCGGTGCAGATCAGGAAGGCGTCTGCTCCGGGAGCCACGCGGTCAACACCGAAGGTCTCGGCCAGCTTGGAGTAGTTCACCTCGTGACGGTAAGCGCTGTCCAAACGCT
>CALCTE010000027.1 GCA_937893885.1 uncultured Clostridia bacterium
GTCTTCGTCCAAGGCAAAGATCCGAGAGCTTCTTTGTTTGCGGTGAAATATTTTGCACCGTCGCCCATGATGGAAACAACTTCGCTACCGAAGTCTGCCTGAGCTTCTTTTCCGCTCCACCACTTAACGAATTCCCATTCTTTACGGTAGTCGTCTTTACCCTTGCTCTCGATAATTACCGTTGCTGTTGCGGTCACTGGAGACGCGTAGTCAACAGTTTCGTCCTCTCTGGGAGTTCCGGGAACCGCTACCATTCCCCAAAGTCCTGCGATTTCGGGAGCAAAGAGCGTAAGCTCGTTGTAAAGAGCGATATCCTGAATACCTACAGGCATCTCACCGGTTCTGAAACGGTTGGGGAAGCTATAGGTAAGAGGCAAGTCGTAAAGCGTGATAAGGTCGCACATTTTCTTGAAGCAAGAAAGCGCTGTGTTGGAGTCAAGGTTTATCTCCATACCGGAAAGCGTGGATTGAGTTCCGTCTGCGTTGTTTATCGTGTAGTTCTTATAAAGTTCATCGCCCGTCTGGAACTGGAACAGGTAAAGTCCCTGTTCGCCTACAGGATAACCGATATCAAGCTTGTTTGCCAAAATAGCGGGTATCAAATCGTAGAAGTCGTCCCACGTCTGGGGTATCTCAAGACCGAGTTCAAGAAGAATGTCGGCTCTGTAGAAGAGCATCGGGAAGTTCATCGTCATGGGCAAGCCGTATACCTTATCATACATTGTGAGAGGAATGGTTGCCGCAGGATAGAACTGCTCCAAATTCTCTTCCAAGTCTTCGAATTCATTAAGAGGATGGATCGCGCTTCTTATTGCATAGTTGATAACGTCGGAGCTTGCAAGTCCGATCATTACGTCGGGACCTACACCTGCCAAAATGGAGGGAAGCAAGCTACCGCCCGCAACGAGCTTAAAGTTGACCGCTATACCTGTGTTGGGAGTGAAGTCGTTATCAATGAGCTGTCTTATGACAGATGCACGGTCACGGTCTACCTGATACCATACTTCAACGATCTCATCTTCACTCATTTCTCCGGTATCGACCGTTACGCCTACTGATGTATAATCGGTAAAGAAGGACATTATAAAGCTCTTAAATTCAAATCCGAGAGCCTCGAACATTCCCGCCTGTCCCTTGTAATCCTCGGGAATTTCTGTATCTGCGGGAGTGAGAATTATGTAGTCGATCGTAAGAGGCTGCTTGCTTACGCTCTGAAGCCATGTACCGATGGTACCTACGTCGGACTTAAGTCTGTCGAGGTTTCTCGCGATAAGGTCTGTGTCATAACCTATCTTCTTGCACAGATAAGCCGTTTTCTGAAGCGTTGCAGTATTTGAACCGGACTCACCAACGATCTGCGTGAGCTCGTCTGCAATGTTATAGAGGTTTTCACTCTCTGCGCGAAGGCCTCTTACAACTTCGGGAAGGTTCTCAATGAACTGATAGTCGATGTACGCGTCGGGATCGGAGCCCGTAAGCATCAATATCTCGAGGTACATATCATTGATATGAGTGTTAACGTCGGATACCTGGGAAAGAATGCTTCCCATATCGCCCAAAACGACCTCGAAAGAGATCGTGTGCGTTCCCTTGGTGAAATAGAACTCGTAGGGGTTACCTTCGTTATCGGAAAGATAATCGAGCTGCCAGCCACGGTTATAGTTGAATCTTAAAGCAGCCGCCTCGTCGAAGGGGCACTCGCCGTCAATGAGAAGTTTTCTTGAAGTAAAAAGACCTTCCATCGTCGACTGCATAAAGCGCATCGAAATATTGTAGTATCCGTCTGCGGGAATCTCAACGTCGTAGCTTATCCACTGACCTATCTCCGTCCATTTGCCGCCGCCTATAACGTTAAGTCTCGTCTGCGAAGGATCCTGGGGAGATGTGATAGCGGAGCTTCTGTCGTTAGAGGGATAGATGGATCTG
>CALCTE010000028.1 GCA_937893885.1 uncultured Clostridia bacterium
ATCGTACAGGTTCTGAGGAGTATCAACCTGCTGGATAAGACCGTCCTTCATAACAACGATTCTGGTAGCCATGGTCATAGCCTCTACCTGGTCGTGAGTAACGTAGATAAAGGTCGTACCGAGGCTTCTGTGAAGCTTTGTAAGCTCGGTTCTCATGGCAGCACGAAGTTTAGCGTCAAGGTTGGAAAGGGGCTCGTCAAGAAGGAACACCTTAGGCTCACGTACGATAGCACGTCCGAGAGCTACACGCTGACGCTGACCACCGGAAAGAGCCTTGGGGCGTCTGTCCAAAAGGTGGTTAATATCCAAAATTCTGGAGGCTTCGTCAACTCTGCGCTTGATCTCCTCCTTGGGAGTCTTGCGAAGCTTAAGACCGAATGCCATGTTCTCAAAAACTGTCATGTGGGGATAAAGAGCATAGTTCTGGAAAACCATCGCGATGTCTCTATCCTTGGGCGCAACGTCGTTAACGAATCTGTCGCCTATGTAGAGCTCACCCTCACTAATTTCTTCAAGTCCCGCAATCATTCTGAGAGTAGTGGACTTACCGCATCCGGACGGTCCTACAAGGATAATAAACTCCTTGTCCTTGATCTCAAGGCAAAAGTCGGATACAGCCGTAACTCCACCGGGGTATTTCTTATAGATGTGTTTAAGGGATACACTAGACAAAACAATTACCTCCTATGTGTTAGTGCGTATTATATTACATCAATGTATTATACCAAAAATATTGCAAATAAGATAGTGGTTATTTGCCCAAATTTTAAAAAAGTTTTTATATATTTTGCATAAAAAATCATAAAAGTGATATGTCATCGAGCAAAAGAGAGGAAATTCCTCTGTATATCTCCTCGGGGCGTTCTCTCACTTTTTTTGCTATTCTTTCCGCAAGCGAGGCAGTTGCCGCATCAAGCGATACCTCCAAAAGCGAATGTCCGTTTTTTTCGATCTTGATGTCCACGCGATAACCGAGTTCCTGCTTCATTATGTCGACGTGGACTTTTCCGCCGCTTTTTTCGAATGAAAGAAGACGTATGGCAGAGTGCATCGCCTTATCTCTTACAAGCGGCACGAGATCGTCCTCCAAAGCGGAAAGAGCCTGCATACCTATTTTCGTAAGTTCGTACATATCATTGTTATCTTGCCTGTATGTCTTGACACAGCCCGACTCGCACAGATCTATTATGCAGTCGTTAAAATCGAAAGACGAGATGAAATTATCTTGAACGCAAAGATCGTTTAAGGTGTTGTGTGTAAGAGGATAGTCGATTATGCTCATCATATAGAGGATAAATACCTTAATGTCGTTTCTCTTTTTAATTAAACCGGACATCAGAACCCCCCTCTCATAACACACCTACATTATATCACAAAAAAGTAAATAAGGCAATAATATTTCATATAAAAATATTGTAAAAAAATATTTTTATGGTACAATTCTATTTGAGGTGATAAGATGATCAGACTCGATAAATATATTTCAAAAGCAACGCTTATGACGAGAAGTATGAGCCAGAGCGCGATAAAGCGTGGGAGAGTTACGGTAAACGGTACGCTCGCCAAAAGCGGAGATATGAAGCTTGACGAAAAAAGCGCGAGGGTATGCCTTGACGGCGAAGCGCTTGAGTACAGCGAATACATATATATTATGCTAAATAAACCGCAGGGTGTGCTTTCTGCCACAGAGGACGGCAAGGGTATGACGGTCATAGACCTTTTGCCCGAGGCATATAAAAACACGGATATATTTCCTGTTGGAAGACTTGATAAAGATACGGTTGGACTTATGCTCATAACAGATAACGGCCCTCTTGCACATAAAATGCTTTCTCCCAAGCATCACGTGGACAAGACCTATTATCTGAAAACCGAAAAAGCGGTATCGGAAGAGGATAAACGGAAAATTGAAGAGGGCGTATATATAGGAGAAGGGATAACCACGATGCCTTCTGAATTTTTGCTCGACGGTGACCGTATGGGTGGTCATTTAACGATACGTGAGGGCAAGTTCCATCAAGTAAAAAGAATGCTTGAAGCGGTTGGAAACAAGGTGATCTTTTTGGAAAGAGTGAGATTCGGCGTGCTTTCTTTGGACGAGAGTTTGCAGCGAGGCTCGTGGCGTAAACTGACGAAGGAAGAGGAAAAACTTCTTGCGGATAATTATTGATAAAACGGCAGGTTGCAACCTGCCGTTTTATGATATCTAAAATTTGATAGAGTCGCAAAATACCGCTTCCGCCCAGTGCTCGTCTTGTATGGAAAATTCAAACTTATTTGTCAAAGGCAACGTAAGCGTACACTCAGCTTTACCGTCTTTTAAAGAAAAATCAAAACGGTGGCTGTCGCTATCCGAAACTTTTCCAAGTATGTATTTTTCTATACACATACTTTGGTCGAGTTCTTCCTTATCCGTATTGCATTTGAATTTAAAATAAACCTTGTTAAACCCGACTGACACGTCAAAGTCCATACTTTTATCTTTGTTCAAATACAAAGCGATATCGAACATACACAGAAGCAGTGTTGCGAGAACGCGCACGTCTGTTTGCAAAAGCAGTCTTTCCTTGGTATGAATTTGCATATTCAGCTTTATACCTAATGGAAACGTGCAAACTTTAAGCTGTGCTACAGTAAAGTCCGCGAGCTTTGCAATATCTATACAATGTGCAAAAGTATCGTCAAGACGTTCAAAATTACGGTATATCGCACCTCTCACTCTTGCTAAATTTTTGCTTATCTCATCGCTTGCATTACCGTCGATAAGTTGTTTGCAAACGAGATCTATGATTTCGTATTTATCACCCCGCAACGCGCCTTCATAATAGCTCGGCAGAAAAATAACTGCATTCTCGGAAAGGGAAGAAGGTACGATCAAAACTGCACAGTAGCCTTCAAACTCGTTACATTCTACTGTCTCGATACAAGCGTTTTGAACCGCTTGGCTCAACTTTTTGATTATATCGGGAGAAAATATCTTATCTGCCTTAGATTTAAGTTTGATATTACATATCTGCTCAAAAGCGCTGTTTTTATGTGTTATCGCTCCGTTTTTATCGAAAAGTATCATCGGAAATTTTTGAAAACGGATACTGTCTTTGCCACGGTTCATTTTGTCCCCCTTGATTTTTCGTGTTCGCTACTTGTCGCCGTCTCTTGTGAAGCCCTCACCGTTTATCTCGTGAGCGGGGTATATCGTCACAAAAGCATATTTGTCGCATCTGTTTATGATATTTATGAGTGCAGCGTATTGATTCATCGTAAAGGAAAACATAAGCATTTTTCCTTTATTTTGAGTATATCCGCCTACAGTATCGACAATCGTTGTTGTACGGTCAAGAGTTTCAATGATACTTTTGTTTATCAGCTCGTATTCCGAAGAGACGATGTTTGCAACGAAGGCTCTTGTCTGTCCTAAAAAGACCTTATCTATAACAAGTGCTGTCATAAATGCGCAGATTATACCCAGAAGCGTAATTACAATGTTATGACTTGTAAATATGCCGGCACCGATAATGATTGCGTCTATAAAAAAGATCACCGTAGAGCTTTTCGCTTTTTTAAAGTATTTGCAGATTATAAATGCGATTATGTCAACACCGCCCGTCGAGCCGCCGCCTAAGAAGGTTATCGCACAGCCCGCGCCTATCAGTAATCCGCCGAAAAGGGAGGCAAGCAGTATTCCTATTTGCGAGTATTCGCTTGCGGGAATATAAAAGAAGCCCCGCAAAAAATCGGGGCTCGCTATCTTTGAAAACACGGCGACTCCGACGGGATAAATTATTGTCGAAAGTAAGGTTTTCGCGGCGAAAGATTTATTGAGAAAAACAACGCCCAAAGCGTATATATCAATGTCTTTCTCATATCCTTCGCATGTGATTAATACGATGCAAAATTAAGGAAAATCTTCGATATACACGAAGTTTCTAACAAAGTTCAACGAAATATCTGCCGAACGTTCTTTATTTTATTATTTTTTTATACCTTTACACTCTCGAAAGTGAACATAATAACATACTCAGATATGGAAAACCGAAGTTTAGTAACGATTGCCGAACACTCCAAGGAGAAAATCCTCTATTTGCTGGAGATGGCAAGAGAATTCGAAAAGAAACCGAACCGTAAGATTCTTGACGGGAAGGTAGTAGCCACCCTTTTCTTTGAACCTTCTACCCGTACACGATTGAGCTTTGAAACGGCAGCCAACCGATTGGGTGCCCGTGTGATTGGGTTTACTGACCCGAAGGCCACTAGCTCATCCAAAGGGGAAACCTTGAAAGATACCATCATCATGGTGAGCAACTATGCCGACATCATCGTGATGCGTCACTACCTGGAAGGAGCCGCCCGCTATGCCAGCGAAGTGACCAACGCTCCTATCGTGAATGCCGGAGACGGTTCCAACCAACACCCGTCACAGACGATGCTGGACCTCTATTCCATATACAAGACCCAGGGAACACTGGAAAACCTGAACATCTACATGGTGGGTGACTTGAAGTATGGACGTACCGTACACTCACTGCTGATGGCCATGCGTCATTTCAACCCGACTTTCCACTTCATCGCTCCCGAAGAACTGAAGATGCCGGAAGAATACAAGATTTATTGCCGCGAACATGGCATCAAGTATGTAGAACATACGGATTTCGATGAAGACGTGATTGCCGAAGCGGACATTCTCTATATGACCCGTGTGCAGCGCGAACGCTTCACCGACCTGATGGAATACGAACGCGTGAAGGACGTATATA
>CALCTE010000029.1 GCA_937893885.1 uncultured Clostridia bacterium
CGACGAGGAAAACATACGAAATCTCGTCAGCTCCTTTTTAAAAAAGGAGGGCTATCGCGTATGCACCTTCCCCGACGGCGACAGTCTTTTGGAGGAGTTTAAGAAGCTCCCGTGCGACCTTGTGATACTTGATGTTATGATGCCGGGAAGTGACGGTTTTGAGATATGCTCCGCACTTCGCGCCTTTTCCACAGTGCCGATAATTATGCTTACCGCAAGGGATACGGAGCTTGACTACGCAACGGGCATAACGCTCGGAAGCGACGATTACTTCACAAAACCCTTCTCGCCGATGTCGCTTGTTATGCGCGCCAAGGCGATTTTCAGAAGGCAGGATTATGAGCAAAACGGCGGGGGCTTGGCAAAGGAACTTACTTTTGCGGATACGACAATAGACCTTGCAAACAAGACCGTGACTTGTGCGGGTGCTCGCATCGACCTTACTCCGAACGAATACGCGCTTTTATGCTATCTTTTTGAAAATAAAGATAAGGCGGTATCGAGAGCGGAGCTTTTAAATAAGATATGGGGCTTTGACTCTTCGGTTGAGACGAGGGCTGCCGACGATACGATAAAGAGACTGCGCAAGAAGATAGCGGGAAGCCGCATAATCATCGACACCGTATGGGGATATGGTTTCAGATTAAAGGACGGCGCAGAGGAAAATTAGGCATTAGAAAACGGGCGACATGAGGTCGCCCGTTTTTTGTGCTATTGCATAAGTATGATTTTGCATTGTTTTCCCATTTTTTCGCAATAGCGTATCACGGAGTGGGTTCCTGCGGATTTTCCGTCCCAAAATGCCAAAACCAAATCCGCATAATCTGCTATCTGTTTGTTGCGTACGATGGGAGCGGCTTTTCCGTACGTCGAATATTGCGGCAAAAATTCAGTAAGCTTGATACCGTGCGCTTTTGCAAATTCGGCGGCAGAGCTGTCAACGCCCTTAGCACCTCCCGAAACTATCTCCGTACAGTCTTTCGGAAGAAAGTCCGCCAAATTTTCTATTTTTAGATTCCTTGACCCGATAACCGCAATTTTCATATCCACCTCGTACCCGTTAAAAATAAAAAGGTGCGCCAACCGAAGCCGACGCACCAAAAAATGCGAACTCCAAATCGTCGCCAAACGAACTTTATGAGGATAGGATTGAAATACTCATCAAAACTATACAGCCGGAGTCGCATTTTTTACAAATGAACTAGCTGTATAGTTTTTCTGAAAAAGAGTATAGCTATCCCGTCAAAAAATTTCCATATTCAAAAATATTCAGTTCGTTTGGCAGATTCAGTATATCACATTTTTAAGCGTCTGTAAATACTTTTAAAAAATTTAACTACGAGAGAGAATCTATGAGCTTCAAAAGCCCACTGCCGCCGCATATAAAGCGTCCGTGCTCACGAAGCACGTCGAGCTCAAGAGACTCGTCGAGCTTTTTGCCGTATTCCGAAAGCTCTGCGGCGGCGCTTATATACCAAAATCCGCCCTTTGAATAGAGTTTTGCACAGCAAATGAGATTCATCTTTTTTAAATAAACTAGTGCCGCAAGAGCGCTTTCCAAAGAGCTGAAGATATAGCTTTTTTCGTCAAAGCCCTCGCATGCGGCGGAAATTTTGCTTATGTACAATTCACAGCCTCCCTGCTTTGCGGGGAATATTTGTATATGCAGCTTTTTGCCGTCGGTATCAAAGCCGGCGCTTTCCCTTGCTTTGTCAAGAAGCTCCCATATTATATGTTTTGTGCGGGCGTTTTTGTAGTCCATATCATCGTATGTAACGCCGAATTTATCCATATCGCTCTGCTCAAGCTTTATTCTTATGGAAAGCTTGCCAAGACTTGTAATTTCCACGCTTATCACCTCTAAATACAGTATACTCCTGATTTGCCGAAAACGTAACTGCAAAAATTATGGAATGTCAGGAATAAAATGTAATTGACAACAAAGCAAATCTGCGATAAAATTAAGTATCGACCGATTTTATGAAAGGAGCTTAAAATGAACGAACTTCATGACGTCACGTGCAACATAGCGGGCTTTGAGGTGCTTCTTCGTCTTCGAAGTCCTTATACGGCTTATCAGTGTAAGGATTACATTTCAAAATGCTCTCTCCCGCCTCACATGAAGCTATGTGCGACAGATGACGAGATAGAAAAAGAGCTACCTTTCTGTGACGGCAATATAGGTGCTGCGGAAAGTATGTGCGTACAGCGCAAGTTTTGTGCCGCCCTGCCTAAACTTTCGGCATTTATGCTTCACGCATCGGTAATAGAGGTTGATGGCGAGGGATACGGTTTCTTCGGGCTTTCGGGTGCGGGTAAGTCGACTCATACGAGGCTGTGGCTGGAGCTTCTTTCACATCGTGCGTGCATAGTAAACGGCGACAAGCCCGTTATACGCTTTGACGGCAAAACGCCCGTTGCGTACGGTACTCCGTGGTGCGGTAAGGAGAATTGGAACAAAAATACGTCCGTGCCGCTTAAGGCTCTGTGTAAGATAGTAAAGTCGAAAGAAAATCGCATAAGAGAAATGTCAAAGGAAGAGGCTGTTTGCGCTTTTATGGGACAGGTGATAATTCCCGAGGACGCGGAGAGTGCCGCGCTCACTTTGGAAATGCTTGACAAACTTATAAGAAGCGTTAAGATATACGAGCTTTCCTGCGATATATCGCTTGACGCGGCAAGGCTTTCGTTTGAAACGATGAAAGGGGAACAAAAGTGAAGATAAAAGACGGATTTGTGGTAAGAAGGATCGCCGACGTGGCTTACGCTGTTGCGGTTGGAGAAAGAAGCCGTGAGTTTTCGGGAATGTGCAAACTTACGGATACGGGAGAGTTTTTGTGGAATGAGCTTTCCGAAGAAAGAAGCCGTGAGTATTTACTTGATAGGCTTTTAGCGGAATATGACGTTGAAAAAGACGTTGCCGCAAGAGACCTCGATGCGTTTATAAAAAAGCTTTCGGAGGCGAATTTACTTGAAGGAGAGCTTTGAACTTAAAGACTCCGTCCACGTTATAGCCGAGGCGGTAGAAAACGGCGGCCGCTTTACGCTTTTTCCGAGGGGGACTAGTATGCTCCCGACGATAGTACCGGGGCGCGACTCGGTGTGTCTTGTCAAGGCAAAGACTCTGAAAGCGGGCGACATCATTCTTTACAGAAGGCCCTGCGGCAGCTTCGTACTTCACAGAATATTGAAGCTTTGCGCCGACGGTACCTTCGTCCTCTGCGGTGACAACCAAAGATGTTACGAGAAAAACGTAAGTGCAGAGAACGTGCTTTTCTTGGTGGAGTCATACGAAAAAAACGGAAAAACGGTAAAAAGAGGCGGTGTTTTGTTTTGGCTTGACTACCGCTATGCGCGCGCCTTGCAATTCGCAAAAGCCGCTTATCGACGCGTTATTTCGGTGTTTTCTCTAAAAAGAAACTGAAAAGCGGAAATTATTTTTGCTTTATATATTGACAAGAAAAAAATTAAGTGGTAAAATCAATGCGTATAAACACATTTTACAAATTAAGGAGACTATCAAAAATGAAAAAAATCGTAGCTTTATTACTCGTTATAGCTATGGCAGCTACTTTTGCGTTCAGCGCATTTGCTGATTCGCAGAGCGAAAAGGACAGACTCATCAAGGCTCTTGAGGATTGCAAGATAGAGCTTGCAAACGGCACGACCGTTTCTCTCAAGGCAACCGATATCAACGCAGCAAAGAACTTCCTTTCCTCTTACGAAGGCGAAGTAACTGCTAATATGGTTGATGAGGCTATTGCAAAGATCAATGAAGCGAAAGCTATCGTTAAGGCGGCAAACGTAACGGATCTTAAGAATCTTTCCCAAACTCAAAGACAGAACATCATCGAGAAGGCAGATGCTGCTGTTGAGGCATTTGGACTTGACGCTTCCGTTAACAACACAAACGGCAAGGTAGAGTTTAAAGATGACACCGGCGCTGTAAAGTATGAAACATCTTCTGCTTTAAAGAAGACCGGCCCCGTAAGCGCTGTATACGTAGTTGCAGGTTTCGTTGTAATCGCACTCGTAGGATGCGCAGTACTCACAAAGAAGTACGCTCTTTCCAAGTAATTTACATTAATGTAATAAAAAAATCGGCGAAGCACAAGGCTTCGCCGATTTTTTATTTGTTTATCATAAACACCGACTTATTTTTATCGCTGTAGTTTGGGCTTAAAACGTGAATTAGCAGTTCCTCTGCCGAGGACGCCATCGCGACGGCGCAGGCAATAATGCAATATACGAGGTCTATCGGTGTTTTGAGCATATACGGCATCGCGAAAAGCATAAGGCCCGTAGCCTTGTTTAAGTACGTGTGTATCGACGCAAATCTCTTAAATCGTATCGCTGCCGCGACGTAAGCGAGTATGCGTACGAATATCACCGAAAAGGTCATTATCCAAAGCCAAAGCGGCAAGAGTTCCGTAAGTATGGGGAGTATCTTGTAGCACATTACCGAATAAAACGCGAGGTCCGCAATACTGTCAAGCTTTGACCCAAGCGGCGTGACGCTATTCGTGCGACGGGCAACAAATCCGTCGAGGGCATCGCTTAATCCGCACAGAGAATACAGTATAAAAAACGCCACGGTATCATAGCTTATAAATATAAGGCACAGTGAACCGACGATGCGAAACGCCGTCATAGCGTTTGCCACGGTGATAATTTTTTTCATATAAGCACAAGGCCCCTCCTTTCGCGGCAAGCAGTCACACTTAAAGAGATTATACACCTTTTCGCAAAAAAAATCAATATTTTTTTGAAATGGCGGTATTTTTGAAAGATGCATAAAAAATTACAGAGAGAATTTTAAAAAAGTAGTAGAAAAACACAAATTTTTTTATTAAAGTTCTTGAATTTGTTTTTTTGACGTGCTATAATACTCTTGTATAAATGCATAGCGTGCTATACAAAAAAAATTAAAAGGAGAAAAAACATGAAAAAGACACAAAAGATATTTGCGCTTATCATAGCGGTACTTATGGTTTTCTCTTGCTTCAGCTTGGTCGTTTCGGCTGAAGAAGAAGCAACCGGTATAACGCTTTTGAGCGCAAAAATAACAGCTGAAAACGAGTACCTTCTCGAATTCAGCTCCCCCATTCACTTCAACCAGACGTGGAACATTTTAAAGAGAATGAGCCCCACGGGCGAAGTCAGCGCAACTCTTAAGTCTGTTGAGTATATCACTGACGACACCGCGACGAGTGAGGTTGTTGGGGATAAGGTCTATTCCACGCTCGTAAAAATTACTTACGAAGCTCCTCCCGCAAACTTCAACTTGGCTAAATACGGTATTTCCATAGCTGAATACGGCGGAACGCCCGCTCAAGACGGAGCAATCAAGGCTGCTACGGCAAGCGGTCCTAACGGCGAACTTTTGCTTGGAACTCATATTGCAAACAATCTTGACTTCGTTTGGATTCCTACGATGGCTGAGGATCCGAGATATGCACATCCAGTTCATCTTAAAAACGTATATGAAGATGAAATAGTTGCTCTTGCTGCTGAAGTAGCAATAGATGAAACCAACGCGGTCTTCACGGTTCATTTTTCAGCTCCCGTAAGAATCGGCTGGGCTTACAAAGCTCTTTACAGATGGTCTCCTACGAGCACGTCTCAAAGTGACAGAGCAACGGTTGGATATGTTAATCCGATTGTTTACGAGGGTGAAGAATGGTCTGATACGATAACGCTTACGTATCCCCTTTCGACCAACACTTGGCTTAAAGGCAGAATAGAGAACAACAAAGACGGCGGTATCGCTATTTTCGATAGCCACGAAGACGGCACACTTGAAAAGGACCTTGGCTATATTTCACCCAGATCAATAGTTGGTATTGGCGGACGTGCAATTGCAGCCACACACTCAAATGGTACAACGGACGTTCTTTGGATTCCCCATCTCGAAGAAACTACCGCAGCTGAGCACACTGTTCATTATTATTTCACCAACGCTCCCTACGTTGTAGGTGCAGAGCAGATCGGCGCTAACAAGATCAAAGTTGAATTCTCCGAGGCTGTAAGCTTTGATCCCGAGGGTGCTGCTAATCTTTGCTTGAGTGAGACTGACACTGAAAATCAGGTTGCACTTACGGCTGCTGCTACGGATAAAGCTAACGTTCTTGAGTTCACATTTGACGAATTGCCCGATGCATTCGCAGAAGGCGCATACGGTATTGCATTTAATAACGGCTACATCACGGACGCTGAGGGCAACGCTCTCAGAGCAAGCTACGTAACTGCTGAGACGAAGCTCACTTGGATTCCCACGGCTGCAGCTGATGTTGATGGCATATATCCCGTAGATATCATCGTTCACGAGTATATGATAAACAACTATGACGAGACACACCACTGGCTCGAGTGCGAGTGCGGCGCTATCGACGAAATGACCTATGAGCCTCACGAGTTCTCTACAACCGACCATAATGATGACGGCCACTGGACAGAGTGCCTTTGCGGACAAAAGACTGAAGCTGTAGCTCACGAGTACACGAAATACAATAACGACGCAGAGAACCACTGGAAAGAGTGTGAATGCGGCCAGATAGATGAAACAACCGTTACGGAGCACACCTTCGCACCTGAAAAAGATGACACACATCACTGGACAAAGTGTGAGTGCGGCGCTACTACTGAAAAGATAGAGCACCTCTACGCAAATGAAAAGTATAACTCCGAAACTCACTGGGATGAGTGCGAGTGCGGTGCAAAAGCTAACGAAGCAGCTCACGATTTCGGTGACGGCGACACTTGCGCATGCGGTGCTAAGAAGTACGTAACCGGCGACCTTAACGGCGACGAAGAGGTAACTGCTGACGACGCTATCTACCTCCTTTATCACGTATTCTTCCCCTCGCAAGAAGATTATGCTGTTAACCAGCCCATTGACTTCAACAACGACACAGAAGAAAACGCTGACGATGCTATCTATCTTCTCTATCACGTATTCTTTAAGGAGAGCGGAAATTATCCTTTATTCCCCGAAGTAGAAGCTGAATAAAAATTAATACAGGTTGGTATATGAAAAAGCTTTCTTTGTTGATATTATCGTTATTATTGACCTTGTCTTTTTCATTGCACTCAATAACCTGCTACGCAACAGGAGGCTCCGTTACAGTTAACGGAGCCTCTGCTAAAGCAGGCGATGAAGTGACGGTGGAGATAAACGCATCGGACATTAAAGGTGTAAACTCGGGTTCGATCGAGGTTAAATCCCTGCCCGAGGGCGTTACTGTCATAGACGGAAAGTGGTCTGTAAATTCGAAGCTATCTGCCTTCGATACTTCGTCGAACAGAGGCGTTTTCGCACTAGACGGAAAGCAGGATATAGAAGGAAATATTTTCAAGCTTAAGCTAAAACTCGGCGCTAATGCCAAAAGCGGCGACATTGTGTGTGAGGTACGCTTCAAAGACGGCAGTGCAGGTAATCCCGATGTTGCGGGTGTGGAAAATATCCCCGGAAAGCTTACCGTTTTAAGCGCAGGCGAAAGCACGGGTGAAGACGGTAAGGACGCCGGAAATAACGCCGCAAGCGGCGATACCGAAAACGGCGGCACGGACGGCGAAAAAAGTCAAAGCGGCGAAAACGGCGGCGATGTTGAAGGCGGCGACAATGAGCAGCTCTCGCCCATCGTAATAGCGCTTATCGCAGTTGCCGGCACAGCTCTCATCGCGGCGATAGTTTTAATAATAACGAAAAAGAGGAAATGATAAAAACCGCTCTCGCAAGAGAGCGGTTTTTAGTCCATAGGCAGTGGTAGAAGGAGTCCACGCAAAATAATCCCCGACAGATATCAAATGCTGTCGGGGATACGTTATTATATAAAAAATTACGCTTTTTTCGTTATATTACACTTTGAAAAATCGCACTTTAAAAAGTATACGAGCGTGAGTGCCGCACAGCAAGCCCAGCCGAGAGGGTAACCGAGTGCGATATGTAAAAATTCGTTTGAAATGAAGCTCGACATAACGTAAAGATAAGCTTGCCTTACGCCGACGAAGGTTGTCAGCATTATTATCATCGGCGCGGTCGTTTTACCCGCACCGCGCAAAGCACCGGATAATATCTGGTTTACACAGCACAGCAGATAAAACGGCG
This sequence comes from uncultured Clostridia bacterium, assembly GCA_937893885.1. GTDB lineage: Bacteria > Bacillota > Clostridia > Oscillospirales > CAG-272 > CALCTE01. Next base: position 8,108 of record CALCTE010000029.1, read on the forward strand.
TAATGTTGCGAAGAAGCATCGCCGCGTTTGCCACCACTTGCGTATCGGAGTTGAATACGCTCGCTATGGCAGGTGCAAATATCAAAATAGGGAGCATCAAAACAAACGTACACGCTGTTGTTATCGCATAGCACACGTACGCGCCTTTTTTTGCCCTTTTTACGTTACCTGCGCCTAGATTTTGTCCGACAAAGGTCGTGCCCGCTACGGCAAGTGACTGCATCGGCAGAAATAAGAGCGCATCGACCTTTGAGTAGGTCGTCCAGCTTCCGAGATAAAGGGATTTAGAATCTGCCGCACTCATTCCTACGGGAACATTCGCACCGCCTACATAGCTTTGCACGAAGATATTCGAAAAAGCCGTAAGTGCCATTTGAAATCCTGCAGGTACGCCTATCTTCACTATTTTCGAAAGTATGCCTTTGTCTATCTTTAGCTCTTTCGGCGAGAGCCTTACCCAAGTATCACTTTGGGCAAGCGTTGTCACGACGAGCACCGCAGAGGCAACTTGCGAGATAACGGTTGCAAGAGCAACGCCGGCAACGTCCATATTAAATGCAAACACGAAGACAATGTCAAGCACAGTATTCGTGCAAGCGGAAAATATGAGGAAATAAACGGGACGCTTGGAGTCGCCTATGGCACGCAAGATGCCCGCGCCTATATTGTATATCATAAGTCCGGCAACGCCCGAAAAATATATCGTCAAATATTGAGTCGCGAATTTATAAAGCTCGCTTTGGCTGTCACCTTTTAGCATAAGTGTCACGAGCTTTGGCGCAAAGATAATACCGAGCGCGGTAAACAATACGCTCATTATGAGCGTCATAGCTATTGCGGTGTGGGTGGACTTTTTGACCTTTTCCTCGTCCTTTGCACCGTAATATTGCGATATGACGACTCCCGCGCCCGATGAAAGTCCCAAAAAGAAGCCGAGAAGTATATTGATTATCGGCCCGACGCTTCCGACTGCGGCGTACGCGGAGTTGTTGTTTGTCTGCCCTATAACGTAGGTGTCCACCATATTATAGAGCTGTTGGAACAGATTTCCGAAAAGAAGGGGCAATGCAAATTTGAGTAGGTTACTTGCAATGCCGCCTTGAGTCATATCTATATTCGATTTTTTTCTTAATGCAATACTTGCCATTTTCACTGTCCTCTTAAAGCTCGTGCCTTCCTTCGAGGGCTCTGTAAAGAGTGACCTCGTCCGCGTATTCGAGCTCCGCTCCCACGGGAATACCGTACGCAAGTCGCGTGACCTTCACTTCAAACGGCTTTAGGAGCCTTGCGATATACATAGCCGTAGCTTCGCCCTCGACGTTCGGATTCGTCGCTATTATGACTTCACAAACATCGCCCTTTGCCACTCTCGCGATAAGCTCTTTTATCTTCAGATCGTCTGCGCCGATACCTTCCATCGGGGAGATGACACCGTGCAGAACGTGATACGTTCCACGGTATTCCTTGACTTTTTCGATAGCCATTACCGCCTTTTCGTCCTCTACGACGCAGACGGTATCTTTCTGTCTTGACGCATCCGCGCATATCGGGCAAAGTCCGCCCTCGGAGATATTCTGGCAACTCGGGCAGTATTTGATGTTTTCTTTGGCACTCACCATAGAATCCGCAAATTCCTTAACGTCGTCCGCGCTCATCGAAAGCACGTGGAACGCAAGGCGCACTGCGGTCTTATAGCCGATTCCGGGGAATTTTGCGAACGACTTTATAAGTCTGTCTAAAGCGGGTATGTACGCCATCAGAACAGCCCCGGCATATTTAAAGCGCCCGTGATGCTTTCCATAGCGTCCGCGCTTTCCTTTTCAACGCGCTTGATAGCCTCGTTTACAGCCGCCGTAACGAGATCTTCCAAAGTTTCTGCATCGTCGGGATCAATGACCTCGGGATCTATCTTAAGGTCGGAGATTTCTTTTTTGCCGTTTATCTTAAGAGTTACTGCGCCGCCGCCTGCGGAAATATCATATACCATCTCTTCGAGATCTGCTTGTTTTTGCTGCATTTCCTCTTGCATTTTTTGCGCTTGACGGAGCATCGCCTGCATATTTTGGGCGCCGCCGCCGTATCCTTGGGGGAGTCTTGCCTTCATAATTACACCTCACGTTTTATATTTTAATCCAATAAGCCGCTATCGGCTTCTTTTGCTGTTTTTTTCACGGTGACCGTGACTTCCATCGGTACTCCGCATACCGCCTTTGCGGCGGCTTTGAGCGCTTGCATACGGGTGGGTCTTGCAAGCATTGCCGCGCTCATATTGTCCTCTATGATTATTTCGAGCTCGTTGCCCTTTATAAAGCCTCTGCCCAAAGCGACGAAGCTTTTTGCAACCTTATCTTCAAGCGCGACTGCGTCTACGAATTCTTCCCATCTTTCAAACGCTTTCGCACTCAAGGTTTCCGTCGGCGCGGGCGCATTTTGAGGCTCTCTAGGCGCCTTTAACGGCTTGGCGCTCTCTTTTTTTACGGGTGCTTCCTTTTTTTCGGGCTGTTCTGCGGGCTTTGCTGTGGCGGGAGCGAATGTGCCGCTCTTTATAGCTTTTTCGAGGGCTTCGACGCGAGAGAAAAGCGCTTCGACGTCCTTCGTTTTTTCGATATTGCAAAGGCGTATAGCCGTCATTTCAAGAGTTGTTCGCGCATTTACGTTGGGAGATGCAAGCGTTATAAGCGTTTTTTCCAAAACGCTTACGCAGTAAAGAAGCGATATGCTTGTGAACATACTTGCCGTTTGCTTAAGCTTTTCTATCTCCTCAGGAAGCTCCGAAAGTAAGTCTGCCGCGCGAGAGGCGGTGCTTACTACCAAAAGATCGCGGAAAAATTCGATAAGCTCCGCGCAGACTGTCGTCGCCTTGCCTTTTGCAAGCACGGTATTTATAAGCGCGAGCGCTTCGGGCGTGTCGCTTTTTGCAAACGCGCTGCAAAGACGGTGGAAGCTGTCCTTATCAGGTACGCCTAAAAGCGCGCAAGCGTCCTCATAATCAAGCGTCTTGCCTTGCCCTGCGCAAAGTTCCAAAAGACTTAAAGCGTCTCTCATAGCACCTTCGGCGAGCCTTGCTATAAGCGAGGCGGCGCCGTCGGTTATGGAGATATTCTCCTTCTCGGCAATAAATTTAAGCCTTGCGCTTATATCGTCTATGGATATTCTGCCGAAGTCAAATCGCTGGCATCTTGACAAAATGGTTGCGGGTATCTTGTGAGTTTCCGTCGTGCACAGAATAAATATCACGTGCTCGGGCGGCTCCTCCAAGGTTTTCAAAAGCGCGTTAAACGCTCCGCCCGAAAGCATGTGTACCTCGTCGATGATGTAGACCTTGCGCTTGCCTTGAGAGGGAAGGAAGCTGACTTCGTCAATGATGGAGCGGATATTTTCAACGCCCGTGTTGGACGCCGCGTCCATTTCTACGATATCAAGAAGCGCACCTCTTTCCGCCGCCTTGCAGTTTTCACATTCTCCGCAGGGCTCGCCGTCTTTTGTATTTTCGCAGTTTACCGCTTTCGCGAGAATTTTGGCGCAGGTAGTCTTGCCCGTACCCCGAAGCCCGCAAAAGAGATATGCGTGGGAGACGGTGTTTTTGGATATTTCGTTTTTCAGAATGTCCGTTATGGCTTCCTGTCCGCAAACGTCCGAAAATTTCGCAGGCCGCCACTTTCGGTATAATGCAATATACATTTTAAGCTCCCGAAATTTATTTTAAAAAATCGGCATCTACAACCGCACCCCACACCGTTCCTTGCACAGGCTGCTTCCGCGCGGTTACATACTCCCTGCTCCCGATAAGCACCCTCGCGGCACATCGTTTAACTGCTTAATGCTGCTTGGTTCCCCACCTGACATGGTTCACAGTGCCCGATTGCGCAAGACTTACCGTTCATCACAGTTACGTATGCACCTGCCGCACAAACAGTGCGCTCGGTTCGGAATCCCTCCCTGCTATAGCGGATTGCAGGCTACAGGGTACCGCTGACTCCCCGATTGGCAGGATGCGGTTGTAAATGCCGATTATCTTGTCTTTTAAATTTACGCCTTGATCTCGTCGATAAGCGCGACTCGCCTTTCGTGTCTTCCGCCCTCAAACTCGGTTTCAAGGAATATCTTTACAAGCTCCAAAGCGACGGTTTTACCGACGATGTTTTGGCCAAAGCAGAGTACGTTTGCGTCGTTATGCTGTCTTGCGAGTCTTGCGGAAGCGCTGTCGGAAAGGCAGGCGGCGCGTATGCCCTTTACTTTATTTGCCGCATAGCTCATACCGAGTCCCGTTCCGCAGACGAGTATGCCCTTTTCGGCTTTGCCGGTCTGTACGGCTCTTGCGACCTTTTCTGCGTATACGGGATAGTCACAGCTATCCTTCGTGTACGTGCCTACGTCCTCGTAAGAGATACCGTTTTCTTCAAAATATTTGATGACCTCGTTTTTGAGTTCAAGTCCTGCGTGGTCACTTCCTATTGCTATCATTTCTGTTCCTCCGCTTGCGGTCTTCGAAGATAAGTGCATTCAAGAAGCTCTGCACTTACAGCTTTCCCCGCGTTAAATATTTTCGCGCCCGCCAAGGCAACGGAATACGCGTTTTGGAAGCGTATATTTTCCGAGGCAAGACGAGGTTTTACGTCACCGTAATTTTTTCCTATAAAAGTATTATAGCACAATTTTGCGCCGTCGCCAACAAAAATTACGGATTTTTTTTCAAGTTTTTTGCAAAACTCCAAGGTTTTTTCACAAGCCGCGTCAAAAACGTCCGCGATGTCCTCGGTAAGCCTTACGGGAGTTCCGTTTTCTATCGAAAAAAGCGCGTAATACGTTTGGTCTCTGCGCGCGTCCATCGAAGCGCAAACGATACTGTCGGTATCGGCGGCATTATACGAGAGTGCATCGAGCGTCGAAACCGGCGCTATCTTTATATCTTTACCGAAGGCAAGACCTTTTACTGCGGCGACGCCTATGCGTACTCCCGTGAAGCTTCCCGGACCGACGCTTACGGCGATAGCTTCGACGTCGGTGATTTTTTTGCCTGCCGTTTTAAGTGCACTGTCGACCATAAGCATAAGATTTTCGCTGTGAGTTAAGGTGTTGTTTACGGAAAATATTGACAAAAGAGCGTCGTCGGAAATTGCCACGGAGCAGGTCTTTGCCGTTGTGTCGATGGAAAGGGTGAGCATATCTACTCCTTGTATTCGACGAGGATATTACGTTCCTCATCGCTTATCTTCGTTATGGTTATATCGTATCGCGGAAAGGGGAGAAATTCTTTTACGTTTTCGCTCCACTCGGTGAAGATTATCTTTTCGCCGTCGAGGGTGTCGTCAAAGCCGATTGATATAAGGTCGTCCTCCGAATGAATTCGGTATAGGTCGAAATGACAGACCGTGGCGACCTCTCCGCGATATTCGTTCATCACGGCATAAGTCGGTGAGCTTACGAATGCATCGGGGCAAAGATTTGCCATAGCGCCGCGTACGAATGCGGTCTTACCCGCGCCGAGATCACCGAAGAAGGCGACGAACGCGCCTTTTTTTAATTTTTTTGCAAAGCTTTCGGCAAAGGCTTCTGTTTCAGCCTCCGACGAGGAACGGAAATTGCAAATTATCATAATACTCACCACCTTCGGTAATTGTAGCATAAATTTGCTCTTTTGTAAAGAGGTTTTGGAGTTAAAACAAGCGGCGAGAGCAAGCCTTGGCGCTACGGCCTGATTTTCAAAATTAAAGCAAAGTTTGAAAAAAATTACACGGTTTTTAAAATAATTTTTGCTCATAATAATCTTGCGGCACAAATAGTTGTGCAAAGATTGAAAAAATCTTGCAAGTGCCGTAATTTTGTGATAAAATGTTGTGAATATGTATCGTTTTAACCTTAAGGTATTTTTAAGCTTGTTGCTTATTATTTGTGTTATGCCTACAGTAAGCGTTCGGGCAAGCGATACTATCGTGCCCTCACCTATCAAGCAGGAAAGCCTCCTTATATTAGAGGAAGGAAGCTCAAAGGGAGAGATATGCGTTTTAGGATATCCCACGCTTGATAACAGGACTAAAGATCTTGCCAGAGAAATGCTGATTGCAAGCGAAGATGCCGAACTTTCTTCCGACAGATTTTCGTTTGACGGAAGGATATTAAGTGTACTTTTAAAGTGCAAAAGCAAAGATCAGGTAAGCTACAGAAGCGTCGTGTACGACGCGGAGTGCGATAAGATACTTTCACTTGGTGACATTCTTAAAAATGGTCTTTCTGCAACAGGCGCAACAAACATGGATATGTTCCTTGGTCTTATTCCAGGTACAATCGGCGAAACAAGTGCAGTTGCACTTATCGTTGGTGGCATCTATTTGGTAGTTCGTGGCGTAATCGACTGGAAATGGCCGGTTATTTACATTGGTGTTACAGGTTTGTTTGCAGTTGTTCTCAACGGTTTCAACTTTGCATGGTTCTTGCCAACAATCTT
>CALCTE010000030.1 GCA_937893885.1 uncultured Clostridia bacterium
TGATTCTGCTCTATCTGATTCTCCAAGTCAGAAATAGTGGTAGCACTCACTGGTTCTACCACTATACACATAATCGCTAAGGAAAGAACGATTGCAAATAACCTTCTCGTTCTGTTTCTCATAGAATTCCTTTCTATAAATCGCAGTTTTTAACAGTTCTTGGGAATGGTAATACGTCTCTGATATTAGCCATACCTGTTAAGTACATAACAAGTCTTTCAAAGCCGAGACCGAATCCCGCGTGCTTCGTTCCGCCGTAGCGGCGAAGGTCGGTATAGAAGCCGTAGTCTTCTTTCTTAAGACCGAATCTGTCCATAGCCGCCTCAAGCATATCAAGGCGCTCTTCTCTTTGAGGGCCGCCGATAAGCTCACCTACGCCGGGAACGAGCATATCCGCCGCCGCAACGGTCTTGCCGTCGTCATTAAGGCGCATGTAGAACGCCTTGATCTCGCGGGGGTAGTCCGTTACGAATACGGGCTTGCCGTATATCTTCTCGGTAAGGTATCTTTCGTGCTCGGTCTGGAGGTCGATGCCCCACTCTACAGGGTATTCGAACGTCTCGCCGCATTCTTTCAGCATTTTAACAGCGTCGGTGTAGGAAAGGCGCACGAAGTCGCTTTCAACAAGGTTCGTAAGTCTTTCGATAAGACCTTTGTCAATGAAGTTATTGAAGAAAGCAAGCTCTGCCGCGCAGTTATCCATAACGTATTTTACGACGAACTTTATCATAGCTTCCGCCGTGTCCATATAGTCGGTAAGGTCGGCAAATGCCATTTCGGGTTCCATCATCCAGAATTCTGCCGCGTGGCGCGCGGTGTTGCTTCTTTCCGCTCTGAACGTGGGACCGAAGGTATAGATGTTAGCAAACGCCATAGCGAAGCACTCGCCGTTTAACTGTCCGGAAACGGTAAGGCTCGTGGGCTTGCCGAAGAAGTCTTTGGAAAAATCTACAGTGCCGTCCTCGTTTTTGGGAAGCTCATTCATATCGAAACTCGTCACGTGGAACATCTCTCCTGCGCCCTCGCAGTCACTGCCCGTGATGATGGGCGTGTTTACGTATACGAATCCGCGCTCTTGGAAGAACTTATGGATAGCGTAAGCCGCAACGGAGCGCACTCTGAAAACGGCGTTGAAGGTGTTCGTTCTGGGACGAAGATGCGCTATCTCGCGCAAAAATTCCATAGAGTGACGCTTTTTCTGGAGAGGGTAATCGGGCGTTGAAGCTCCCTCAATTTCAATAGAGGTTGCTTGAAGCTCGAAGGGCTGTTTTGCCTCGGGCGTTAAGATAAACTTACCCCTTACAACGAGCGCACAGCCTACGTTTTGCTTTGCAATAGTCTTGTAGTTTTCGAGCTTTTCGTCCTCAAAAACTATCTGAAGGCTCGTAAAATAGCTTCCGTCGTTGAGCTCGATAAAGCCGAAAGCATTACTTGCACGTATCGTGCGCGCCCAACCTGCAACGACTATCTCTTTTCCTTCGAAAGCCTTGCTGTCTTTAAATAATTCTCTGATAGTTATTCTTTTCATAATAGCGTTATTCCTTTTCTCTTGCATTCTTCGAACATTTCATTACTCCATACCGAAGCTTGAACCTGTCCGATATGTACTTTGCCGAGCATTATCATACAAAGTCTTGACTGACCTATACCGCCGCCTACGGTTAAGGGAAGCTCGCCGGCAAGAAGAGCCTTGTGGAAGTCGAGCTCTGCTCTGTCCTCGCAGTTTGCGAGTTTTAGCTGTCGGCGCATTGATTCGGGGTCAACTCTTATGCCCATCGAGGAAAGCTCTATAGCACGCCCAAGCGGCTCGTACCAAACGAGTATGTCGCCGTTTAGAGCCCAATCGTCGTAGTCGGGGGCTCTGCCGTCGTGCTTCGTGCCATCGGAAAGTGCTCCGCCTATTTGCGCGATAAGCACTGAGCCGTGCTTTTTACAGATGGCGTTTTCTCTTTCCTTGGGAGTGAGGTCGGGGTAGAGCTTTAAGAGTTCTTCGCTCGTTATAGTTATAAATTCGCGCTTTATATGGGGCGTAAGTCCCGGAAAAGCCGAGCACACTTTTTCTTGCGTTTCGCAGAGGGCGGCGAAAATGCCGTCGGCTATTTTGGAAAGGTAGTCGAGCGTGCGGTCTTTTTCCGTTATGACCTTTTCCCAGTCCCATTGGTCAACGTAAACGGAGTGGAGATTATCAAGCTCCTCGTCGCGCCTTATGGCGTTCATGTCGGTATATATGCCCTCTCCCGCACTGTATCCGTAACGCTTTAGGGCAAGGCGCTTCCATTTTGCAAGAGAGTGTACGACCTGCACGTAGCTTTGCGCATCGGGTATGTCGAAGGCGACGGGACGCTCTACGCCGTTTAAGTTGTCGTTAAGACCGCTTTTGTCGGTAACGAATAAAGGCGCGGTAATGCGCTCGAGATTAAGATGCCGTGCGAAAATATTTTCGAAATTGTCCTTTACGTATTTTATAGCCTTGTCGGTAGTACGAATATCCAGAGTGTCACGGTATCCCTCGGGGACATACAGCTTCGACATAAGCTCACCTGCCTTTGCGTGTTATAATAGAATATTATATACCAATATATCCGTTATTTCAAGCCCTTTTGCAAAAAAACGGAAACTTCTGCCGCGATAATTCCCGCCCTTACGTAAGGAAGGCGGCATTTTCGGTAAGCAAACACAAAAATCCTCTCCGCTCGGAGAGGATTTATGCCGTAGGGCGAGGGCTTGCTCTCGCCGCTTGTTAAAAACTCCCCTCTCCTCACTTTGAGGAGAGGGGAGGTTATTCTTACACTAGGTCATTCGGCCCTCACGCGGGGATTTTTTCGTCAGTAAGCACAAGCGGACGAAGCTCGAAGCCGTCAAGAAATTCTTCGATAGAATCGTTCTTATCATACATCATAACGGACACAAAAACATCTTCGTAAACGAATTTGTAATAATATATGCGATCTTCTTCATAATCGGATTGAGCGTAAAGAAATTCAGTGTCTTTGCCCATCACTTTGATAGTGTTTTTATTTTTAGTCGTATCGCTTGCATAGGGCCAAAAATCTCTAAACACCAACCAAGGATCAGTTTCTCCTCTCATCTTATCATTGATAAAAGTCATCTCTATCTGAACGTAGCCATCTTTTGCTAAATTGTCTTTGAGCGTCAATGTAAAATCAACTCTGTCGGAATAAACTCTACACATATATCTTATAGCTTCCATTTCTTCGCCGTTTTTATATGCTAAAGATAAGTTTCGTTTTCCCGATAATACTTCGTTATATATACTTATAAATTTTTTACTTTTGGCTAGTGTATATTGTTTACCGTTTAACCATTTTATAAGCTCTTCTTTAGTATATAGATATTCGCTGAAATAATCGTCGGGTGGTAAATGTTGAACCGAATTATCGTCTTGAATATCGTTTGTGTGCTCTCCGTTTATTTCAGATTCCGACATATCGGTATTTTCAATATCATCGTTATTTTTAGGCTTTTCACACGCGAATAAACACACGAGCATAGATAAGGATATAAACAAAAGTGTGAGTTTTTTCATAATAGCACCTCCGTCTAACTTTTGAAATGTATGTCCATCGCATTAGCAATTATTATTTTGCAAAAATACAAAAACGCACCTATAGCTTAGCTTGCCATAAGTGCGCCAACGAAAACCTATTTTAGTTTATGGCCCTTGGCACACCCAAAATAAGTGTACCACAGGACTCACCCTACCTTTCATAAAGTCGGTCATCTGTTTCTTCTGTGCCTTTATTATACCACGTCATTCACATTCCGTCCGCTACATAGGCATAAATTCTTCGCTTATTTTCTCGCATCTTATTCTTGCCGCACTCATATCAGCAAGGCGCGATATCACGGAGTCCGCCTTATCTTTTTCAATGTAAAACGTCACTTCTACTTCGCCCGAAAATATCGGTGCGTCAAGCCTTGCGCCGATACGGCGAAGCTCGTATTCGGCTTTGGGATAATCTTTAAAGTTTGCATTGAGCTTTAGCTTTGCAAAGAGTCCGTACTTGCAGATGCCGCCTTTTTCTATCGCCATCGCGCAGGCGTTTCCGTAGGCTCTCACGAGTCCCGATGCGCCCAGCAGTATACCGCCGAAGTATCTTGTGACGGTGACTGCGGTATCGCAAAGCCCGTTTTTCTTCAGAATTTCAAGCATCGGCATACCCGCCGTGCCCTGCGGCTCGCCGTCGTCGGAATATTTGGATACGCCGCCGCTTCGAAGTACGTATGCAAACGCGACGTGGCGCGCGTCTTCGTGGCGGGTGCGCACTTTGCGGATAAATTCCTCCGCTTCTTCGGCGCTCGTTACGGGACTTACGTTACCTATAAACACAGATCTTTTTATCTCAAGCTCCGTTTCGGCTGTTTCTCTTACGGATATGTATTCATCTGCCATAAAAGTCCCTCCTTTGACGTCACGTTACGAGGCTATTCTAACACATTCTCCCAATCATTGTCAATCGGTTTTTCACTGCATATATCCTCAATACAGTAAAGGCTTACGGTGAGAACGTACTCCGTATCAGTCACATTTTCGATTTCCGTGCGTTCAAGTATTTCGCCTTTTCCTATCTCGTCTGCAATCATATCGGCAATTTCCGAAAGAGCCTCCGCCTTTGCTTCTTCAGGGGTGATAATCACCGTTTTCGGCACGTACTCCTTATAAAGCGCCGATACTTTCGTTACGGGCAGATTTATACTGCCGAAAAAGCTTAGAAGCTCCTTTTTTTCGGTGACGTCGTAATTTTTAAAGCCCTTGTAGACCTTTGGCTTTAATATACTTTTTCCGAATAGGGTAAAGCTTTTCACGCTCTTGTGCTTTCCGGTGTATTCTTTCACCTCTTTTTCAAGCGGTACGCTTACGGTAAAGCTTCTGTATGTCTTTGCAAGTACTCTGCCGCGACTGCGTACGAGCTTGTAGCCGTACGCCTTGCTGTCTACTACGCCGCTTATTAAAAGGTCGCCCTCTTTCACCACGTCGTAACGCTTACAGACGATGCTACCGCTTACGGCTTCCGTGTAAATTATCTGACCGTCGCATTTTGCGATGAGATCCGTCGGGGTGGAGTTATCGTACATGTCGGGCTTTTTTTTCGTCTCGCGCATCTCAATGACCGCTTTTGTGCCGTTAAAATTCACCGCAAGCCAAGCGATATCGTCGCACGCAAGCTCGGCATTTAAGGCTATCATACGTAAGTCGTGGCTTTTTTTGAGGGTGCCTATCTTTAAGCCCTGACTTTCCAAAAGCGAAAGGACGTATTCGCTTTGAAGCCTTTCGTTTCCGACAACTTCGAAGCTTAATATGAACATATTAGAAAGCAAAATTAAAAGAAAAACGAGCGTTATTCCCACGAAAAGACCTATGCGCTTTTTGTAAAGCTCGGCAAGTCGCGGAAGGCCGAGAATTTCAAACTTAGGCGAGATGCCGAGCTTTGAAGAAAGAAGGGCTATTTGCTCTTTCTTGCCGTAAGGCGCGCGGAAAACGAGTAAAGATTCATCTTCTCTCTGAAGAGAGCCGAAGGGGATATTGCGTTTTGTCATCTCATCGGCAAGAGCGAGTATCTCGCGATCTTTTCCGTATATTTTAATACTTCCTCTGAAAAAATTTATGATTCCCATCGCACTTATTTCTCATTCGGAAGTTCTATTCGGCTGATTTTGCCTCTAACCGCTACGGTCTTTTTCGCAAGCAGTAAAAGTTCAAGATTGCCGCCTTCGACAGATACCGACATAGCGGGGCATGTAAGCACTATTTTGTCGGGCGCAAATTCCGCAATATGCGTGCAGCCCGTCATCACGAGCTCCCTTTTGCCGTAAAGCTCTATTTTCGGGGCGGATATTATTTCGGTGGGCTCCGAAAACGCCCTTTTTATCTTATTTATAAGCTTCATATCTCAAAATCACCTCGCTAATTTTATTCATAAACGCTCAAGGTAATTACATATTTTGAAAAAGGAGGTGAGGGTATTGAAAATGAAGCTTAAGACAGCGCTTGCGGCGGCGTTCGTTTCGGGTATGTACGTTTTTTCCGTATTTGCAGGCGCTGAGAGTATAAGGCAGGCTGTGGAGCTTTGCATAAAAAGTCTTGTGCCGGGTATCTTTTGCTCCGTGATTTTTTCTCTTTTTCTTGCCAAAAGCGGCCTTTGGACGTACTTTGGCGGCAGTGCCCTTCTTCTTACGGGGCTTTTATGCGGATTTCCGTCCGGTGCGATAATGGCGTCAGGGCTTTACGAAAGGGGAGAAATATCAAAAAAGCAGGCAGAGCGGATATGTTTTTTATATTCGTTGCCGTCGCCTGCCTTCGTTATTGCGGTGGCGGGAGGCGAGATATACGGAAGTCTTTTTATGGGAGTTATGCTCTATGTGGTTTTACTGCTTTCGCTTCTTGTTTGCGATATGATATTTTACCCAAAAACAGAAAATTCGGCGCCCGAAAAGAAGTGCCGTGCGCTGCTGCCTTCTTTGGTGGACGCCGTATCGGAATCGGGAGAAAAGTGCCTTACGATATGCTCGTTTGTGATGTTTTTTTACGTTTTGGGCAGTGCCGTGACGAAGCTCCCGCTTATTGATAAGCTCTTTAAAGCGCTTGTTTTATCTCTGATTGAAATGACGCGCGCCGTAAAAGCGTGCTCAGCGCTTACGCCGAACGCGGCGTTTATTATGACTTCGTTTGCACTTGCGTTTTCGGGTATATCGGTCGGCGCACAAGTCGGCTTTTATGCCTTAAAGGGCGGTATCTCGATGAGGGGATATTTCGAAAAACGACTTGTTTTTGCCGCCGTAGCGGTTTTACTTTCCTCGGCGCTTCTTTATTTGCCCGCGCCCGTTTTTGCCGTTTTCGGCGGTCTTATTATTTTTTGCTTTGCCCTTAAAAGAAAATATTTGCAAAAGGGCGGCAAAAATAAGAAAGATTCCGAAAATACGTCTTATAAGGGTTTCGTCTATAAGTCCTCCGATAAGGCAAAAGGTGAGGCTTGATACAACGGCAGCAGGGCATATAAGAAGTATCAGCTCCTTTTGCGACTTGAATAGCTTACGTTTAAATAAGATAGAAATAAGCGCGGAGGGGAGAAAGAACAAAAGGTTTATACCTTGAGAGGTGAGCTGCGGCAGGTCTTTTACGAGGCTTAAATATATGACCAAAAGCCCTCCGCCGCCCACTCCCATTGCGGCAAGTATCGCGCAAAGAAGCGCGGCAATAAAGTCTATCATCGTATAAGCATCCTTATTCCCGCCCAAAGCACCAACAGTGAAAATACCGTGTTAAGCGCCGAAGGCTTTATTTTTGAAAATATAAGAGCTCCCGCAGCTCCTCCCAAAACGGACGGAAGAAGGTAGGGGAGGGAGTCGGAAAACGTGACGTTACCCCGTAGAAGATAAATGGCGGCGCTTACGGCTGACATAAAGAAAGTGCAAAGCAAGGTTATGGCGATTGCCGACTTTAAAGCGCCTTCTTCGTTTTTCAAAAGCCGTCCCAAGCAGAGCACGAGAACTACGCCGCCTCCCGTGCCCAAAAGTCCGTTTACCGCGCCCGCAAGTATGGCAAAAAGTATTATCCAAAGCCGTTTTTTCTCCATAAAGAGCTCCTTTTTTTAGGGTATTTTTTCCCGTTTTTAAAAAAATATTCCGCCAAAGAAAAGGCACTTACGTTTTTCTCCGTAAGTGCCTTTTGCCGTTTTATCCGTTTATGGCTTGTTTGTACGTCATATATTCGTCGAGTCCGTGTTTTATGTAGTAATCATATTTTTGCGAGTCGCTCATGGTTACGTGCCTCAATACGAAGAGATGCTCTCTTATTTCGTCGGTGGCGGTTACCACAGAGCCACCCGACGAGATATTGTTGCCGCTTGACGCGGGCGGAGTAACGGACGTTGATAAGTCAATGCCGTTTGCCGTAAGATAATCGCCTGCGTATTTTTGCAGATACGAGATATATTTATTGCTGCTGTCCTTGTTTGCGCCTTCCGCAACGAGCTTTGCGGCGGCAAGCATGGCGTTATTTTTGTACTCGTACGCCTCTTGCTCCGCTCTTGCTTTATTTATTGCGTTGCTTGCTTCTTGAGCAGCGATGCGCCTTGACTCAAGCGCGTTTTGTATCTTATCCTGCTCGCGCTGATAAAGGAGCGCTTCTATCCTCGTACTTTCGCTCCGAAGCTCTTTGAGCATTGAGTTTAAGTTTTCGAGTTTTGCTCTTGAAACCTCCGATGCCATTTCACCGCTTTGCGAAATGAGTATTCCGTCAAGCTCGGCAAGTGCGTTGTCGAGAGCCGTATTGAAACGAAGCTCCTCTGTTTTGACCTTACCTCCGTTTGCAGAAAGTCCGTAGTTTGCAAAATTTTCGCGCATAACGGGTACGGTGCTCATAGCCTCGTTATACACCTGACGCTTTTTTACGTGAGTGTTTTTCTTAAGCTCGTCCAAGTTTTTGGCGTATTCTTCGTCAAGGATATCGTCCATTATATTTTTTTCGGTTTCAAGCGCCGACTTTATGCCTTCTATGGTCGCATAGTCTGCGATGTCGAGGTCTATGTCATATTTTTCTTTGTCGGAACTTTTTTTGTTACTCATTTATCTGCCTCCTTAAACCGTGTATTCGTAGTCGATGCAGTCAAGTTCGAAGCTTCCTCCGAAGACGTCCATCTTTATATTAAAGCTGTAAGCGGGAGGCAAAGATACGGGAATGACCGTTCTGTGAAAGCTTCCGTCAGACGTATCCTCGTGTTTTACG
>CALCTE010000031.1 GCA_937893885.1 uncultured Clostridia bacterium
TCGGTCACGGTAACCTCGGTAAGATGCTCCTTGAGGAAGAGACCGACTGTTTCTGCTTCTTAGCAGGTCACGAGTCCTTCGCAGCAGCAGAGGGCGCTATCAAGATCGCTCTTAACGCAAATAAGGTTCGTGTAAAGCCCCTTCGCGTTATCCTCAACGGTCTTGGCAAGGACGCGGCAATGATAATCTCCCGTATCAACGGATTTACATTTGTTGAGACAGAGTTCGATCCCTACACGGAAGAGGTTAAGGTTATCAGCGAAAAGGCTTACTCAAACGGCCCCAGAGCAAAGGTTAAGTGCTACGGCGCTGACAACGTACCCGAGGGCGTTGCAATTATGCAGCTTGAGAACGTAGGCGTTTCCATCACAGGTAACTCCACTAACCCCACCCGCTTCCAGCACCCCGTTGCAGGCACCTACAAGAAGTGGTGCAACGAAAACGGCGTAAACTACTTCTCCGTAGCTTCGGGCGGCGGTACGGGCAGAACGCTCCACCCCGATAATATGGCGGCAGGCCCCGCTTCTTACGGTATGACGGATACGATGGGAAGAATGCACGGCGACGCACAGTTTGCCGGATCCTCCTCCGTTCCCGCTCACGTTGAGATGATGGGACTTATCGGCGCCGGCAATAACCCCATGGTCGGTATGACCGTCGCTTGCGCAGTTGCCATTGAAGAGGCAATGAATAAGTAAGGCACACCAAGGCTTTTCAAGCTTTTGTAAACCCCTTATTGTAAAATTACACGCATATAAAAAGTTAGACACATCATTTTTGAGTTTTCTCAAATGATGTGTCTATTTTTTTGCAAATTTATTATTGTGTAGAAAAACAATCTTTTTCTAATTTTCAAGATTGGCAAAGTCATTTTTATTCCATTGTAATTTCAAAAAGTTCATTTGGCGTACATTCAAGAAGTAAACAAATTGTTTCAATATTTTCATAACGAATGGATTTTGTTTCATTGTTTACCATCTTACTGAAATTTTGATAGCTCATACCCAATTGCTTATATAACCAATATTTTGTATGTCCTTTTTGTTTCAATAAATCCAACACTTTTAATTTAATCATAAGATATTTCCTCGTATCTTCTGTATTAGTTAGATAATATCTTATTTTTCCTCTTTACATATAGATTGTTTCATTATATAATGTAATAGTCTATAAAATTAAAGAAGA
The DNA here is from genome assembly GCA_937893885.1 of uncultured Clostridia bacterium. GTDB lineage: Bacteria > Bacillota > Clostridia > Oscillospirales > CAG-272 > CALCTE01. The sequence goes on from CALCTE010000031.1 coordinate 1,186, forward strand.
TGGGGAAAAGCAAAATGATCAAACGTATTGTTATTGCGGGGTGCAGAGATTACTGTAATTACGATGAGGCAACGAAATACAACAAACCGGTTAAAATAAAGAATATACACAGCATACACGATGATTGATTGCATATAAAAACAGGACGATGCACGCATCGTCCCTTAAAAATTATTTCTTTGGATTGTGATTGCTATCCTTCTATAAATTCTGCTATATCTTCAATACGGCAATTTAAAGCAGAACACAATTTGTCTATTGTTTTGGTTTCAATGTTTTCATTTGCTTTTAAACGCCGTATAGTTTTGCTGTCAATACCGCAGGTTTCTCTTAATTTATAAGTTGAAAATCCTTTTTCTTTCATTGTAGTCCACAATTTGTTAAATACTATCATACATTACCCCCTCTTGACAAATATTATTATGGGGGTTATAATCTTAAATATTAAGGGGATATAATCCCCATAATATTTAAGAAGTACTATTTTGATTAAACGTATCGTTATTGCGGGGTGCAGAGATTACTGTAATTACGATGAGGCAAAGAAATACAACAAACCGGCTAAAATAAAAAAGATATACCGCATACACAATAATTGCTTGCCTACAAAAACAGGACGATGCAAGCATCGTCCCTTAAAATTTATTTCTTTGGATAAGGTTTTATTTCATCGGTTTCGCCAAGCAAATAATCTATGCTTGTGTTGTAATAACGAGCAAGCTTTATAAGAACAGCCGTGGGAACGTCATTTTCTCCCGTTTCGTATTTTGAATACCCCGTTTGCGACATTCCGAGCATTTTGGCGATTTCCGTTTGGTTTTTGTCATTGTCTTCTCTTAAATCGCGAATCCTTTGATACATAAAAGTCACCGCCTTTTGCAATAATCTAACAATAGATTACCCTAATCTGTTTCAGGTTATTGACTTTTAATCTGTATCAGGTTAAAATTAAATAAGAAATGATATTTCAAGGAGAGTTTTGCGGTTATGCGTATTGTTATTGCGGGGTGCAGAGATTACTGTAATTACGATGAGGCAAAAGCATATATTGATTTTTGCTTATCGGAAATACCTAAAGAAAGCAATATTATTATCGTATCGGGTTGTGCAAGCGGCGCTGATGCTATCGGACAGCGTTATGCAAAAGAGAACGGACTTGAAGTTGAGAAATATCCTGCCGATTGGAAAAAATACGGCAAAAGCGCAGGACCGATACGAAACAAGCAAATGGCAGAGGTATGCGACTATGTAATTTGCTTTTGGAACGGAAAAAGCAAGGGAACAAAGTCGATGATCGACTTGGGGGCAAAATACAACAAACCGGTTAGGATAAAAATGATACACAATACAAATAAAAGCGTTCGGTAAAATTTTCACCGAACGCTTACTATTCTCTAACGCCTTATTCCTTACTTATAACCTTCTTCTGCCACGTTCTCTTATGGCACTTCGGGCAACGCATACGCCTTGTCCTACCGATGTGCTCCGCCATAAATACGCTCATATACTCCGGAACGTAGCGGTGGCCGCAGTTTTTGCATTCGTAATAGCCCGCCGTCTG
>CALCTE010000032.1 GCA_937893885.1 uncultured Clostridia bacterium
GACAGATACAGCTTAACTACCGTGAGGAGCTTTCTGCGAGTGCCGAGATCAAGTCGGGAGATATTCTTTCAATAAGAGGCGCAGGAAAATTTATAATAGAAGAGATCGCAGGGGAGACCCGAAGCGGTCGTATTAAGGTTAAAATTAAGCGTTACGTTTAAAAAAACAAAGGGCATACGAAAGGAGCTGATAAAGTGCTTCCGCCCTATGAACTTCAAAGTAAAAAATTTGCGAAAGCAATAAAAGGATACAGTATTACAGAAGTAGATGAGCATCTTGCTTTTGTTGTCGCGAAATATACTGAGCTTTATATGGCGTATAACAAGCTTGAAGGTAAGCTGAAAAAGGCAGAGGCTGAGCTTGGTATATGCCGTAAAAACGAAGAAGCGGCAGCACAGGCGCTTCTTGAAGCGCGTGCGAAGGGTCAGAAGATCATCGAGGATGCCGAGAAAAAAGCTGACGATATACTTACCTCTGCAAAGAGCGAAACTGACAGAATACTGATAGAATTTAAAAAAGAGCTTAAAAACGAAAAGGATACGCTCAGAATACTGCGTGCAAGAGTTGCTGACTTTATAAACAATATATACAGTCAGTATCATCAGCACATCGAGCTTCTTGAGTCTATCGTTCCCGAGATCGAAAAGGAAGACGACTGGAGTCTTGCTGATAACGAATACGTTACTATGGCTGTTCACCAGATAAAGCTTGACGTGGCTAAAATGGATAGCAGCAGAAATAGCGGCGCGTCGGATAGCGCGGACGGTTCAGTCATAAGCGACGATCTGCTTGACAGGCTTATTACCGAAAAGGAGAGCTTTGACGGACTCGGAAACGCGGCTCTGCGCTACGAAAACGAAGACGATCTTATCGTTGAAATAAAGAAAAAGGCACAGTCCTGAGCATCCCGCTCGGATAAAATAAATGATTTTAATATTTAATTACACAAAGGAGTTTCCATACTGACATGGCTAAGGATTACACAAGCACTTTGAATTTGCCGCAAACGAATTTTTCGATGCGCGCTAATCTCCCTCAGAGAGAACCGGAGACTATAAAATACTGGAACGAGATCGGTCTTTACGATCTTCTTGAAAAGAATAGCGAAGGCAAGCCTCTTTTCGAGCTTCACGATGGTCCTCCCTTCTCAAACGGATATCTTCATATGGGACACGCGCTCAACAAAATACTTAAGGACTTCATAAACAAGTCGAAGGTAATGAGCGGTCACCGCATTTCCTTCATTCCCGGATGGGATAACCACGGAATGCCTATCGAAAGCGCGATAATCAAGCAGAGCAAGCTTGACAGAAAGAAGATGTCTGACTCTGAATTCAGATCTGCTTGTCAGGAGTTTGCTGCAAACTTTGTT
>CALCTE010000033.1 GCA_937893885.1 uncultured Clostridia bacterium
AACAGAAAAGCAATTTGAAAATGATATAGAGGATTCGTTGCTTACATATGGTGGTTATGAGAAGGGCAATCCTAAAGCTTTTGATCGAACAGTCGCGCTTGATGTTGCTACGCTGATCTCCTTTGTAAAGGCTACACAGCCGAAATCGTGGGAGAAATATGAAACGATATACGGGACAAGCTGTGAGAAATCCTTTGTGGAGCGTTTCTGCAAGGAGGTTCGTTCTCTCGGTCTGCTCTCTGTGCTTCGCCACGGATTCAAGGATCGAGGTATCACTTTCCGTGTGGTCTATTGGAAACCGGAAACCTCCATCAATCAGACCGCGCAGGCGCAGTACGAGCGCAATGTTTTGCATTGCACCCGTCAGCTCCACTATTCTGTAAGTAATGAGAATAGCATTGATATTGTGCTGTTCCTCAACGGTATTCCCGTAGTGTCGATGGAACTGAAAAATCAGTTTACCGGTCAGGATACCGATAATGCTATTCGCCAATATAAGTTTGACAGAGCAAGTAAGGATACGATCTTTGAGTTTAAAAATCGTGTACTTGTTCACTTTGCTGTTGACCTGTACAACGGATTTATGACAACGCGTCTGCAAGGGGCAAATACCTATTTTCTGCCCTTCAATCAAGGATCTAATGGTTCTGGAAATGTAGGCGGCAAAGGCAATCCGCAGAATCTCGACGGATATCAGACGGCATACCTTTGGGAGAAGGTATTAGCAAAGAATAGCTTGCTTGAAATCCTGCACAAATATATGCATTTGCAGGTAGAGGTCAAGGAAGATAAAAACGGCAACAAAACTCGCAAGGAAACAATGATCTTTCCGCGTTATCATCAGCTTGACGTTGTAACAAAGCTTCTTGCCGATGTGAAAGCCAACGGAGCAGGACATAACTACTTGATTCAGCACTCTGCGGGATCAGGTAAATCAAACTCTATTGCATGGCTCTCACATCGTCTCTCTGGACTTCACAATGATCTTGACCAAAAGATCTTCCGCTCTGTTATTGTTGTTACCGACCGCAAGGTGCTTGACAGTCAATTGCAAGATACTATCTATCAGTTTGATCACGTTGACGGTGTTGTGCAAAAGATAGACAAAAACGCCGCACAACTTAAAGATGCAATTGACAATGGTGCTCCCATTATTATAACGACATTGCAGAAGTTCCCTGTTATCTACAAAGAGGTTATGGGACAGAAGCACAATTTCGCCATCATTGTTGACGAAGCTCATAGGGGCTATATCCTCGACCGCGAAATGACCGAGGAAGAAATTCTTTACGATAATCAAGATGATTACATGAGTAAATACAAGCAGGTTATCGAGTATTTTGATGCTGTTAAA
>CALCTE010000034.1 GCA_937893885.1 uncultured Clostridia bacterium
TTCTCGAATTGAAAGGTTGAAAAACATATTCTCCTGCATTACCGTTCCCACATTTTTCAAAAGACTATGAGAATCAATTTCGGAGATCTCTGTGTTTTCAAAAAGTAATTGTCCTGCCTGCGGCTTATTCAATCCAAGCAAAAGCTTTATAAGTGTTGACTTGCCCTCTCCGCTTTTACCTACCAAAAGATATTTCTTTCCGTGTGCAAACTTACAGGACGCCTGTTCAAGAACCTTGCCACTTTCTTCGGTATATGCGAAATCAACGTTCTCCAAGCATATTGTTGCATCCTCGGGACAATCCTCGCCCTTGCTTGGTTCGGCTTCATCCAATATCTTGAACAGACGGTCGAACACAGCCTTTTGTCCGAGAAAATCGGCCTTTGATCTCATAATTGAGTCAAGTGCCGACTCCATACTTGCCATAAAACTGATAAACATTAACAGATCGCCAATAGTGATGTCTTTTGAGATAACAAACAAGCCGCCAACGAAATATATCAGCACTTTCAACACAAACTGTGTTTTGATTTCGTAGAAAAAGTCACGCAAAGCATAATAGAACATCCACTTGTTGTTCAGCTTTCTTTCGGGTTCCAACCGTTCGTCATATTCGGCAGAAAACTGATCCTCAAGCGTATTTGTTTTGATCTCGCGCCATTTTTGAACCGTATCAAAGAGATGTGTTTTGGTTTTGGATTTGACCTCATAGCTTTCTTTGTTTACGGCGTTGTATTTATTGCCTATTATCTGTGAAAACCATATGGTCAGCGGAAGAAGAATTACCGACAGCAAACCTAACCAAACATTGATATTGATCATCAACGCCATATAAATTGCCGCCACAATAAAGGATGTTACAAATCCTACGATATGACTTGAAAGGAAGGTATGTACTGCACCGGAGTCTTGCTCCAAATTATTGCTTTGTGTTCCAATCTCCTTTCCCGCCGCCATTGAAATGTCACGTTCAAGAAACTTCTGCATCAAACGGTTCTTTGTTTCAAGCGTAGTAGCATAGGAGAATTTCTTACTGACATACGTGCGGATGCCCGTCAATATAACTTTGACAAGATATACGCCTATCATCGCGGGAATCACATAATAAAGCAATTTGATGTTTCCCGCGGTCATTACATCGTCAACCAATGTCTTATACAGATATGGAGATATGAGCGAGACAGCAGTTATCAATAGTGTCAGCAAGCCACCAATAATCATTAGTTTTTTAGAGAACGATATCTTTTCATTCAGATGGCGGTAGATATTTCTTCTTGTATATTTCATGCCGTCACCTCCTTCTGCCCTGCAAACATATCGGCAAAGTATTTGTTTTCTGCCATCAGCTTGTCGTGATGGTCGTAGCCTACTTGTTCTCCTTCGTGAAGCACCAATATCTTGTCGGTGTTCAATAGCGCTTGATAGCGATGAGAAATCACTATCGTAGTTTTGTTCTCTGCAAGAGCATCAAGTGCAGCTTGTACAATACGCTCGGATTCAAAATCGAGGGAGCTTGTTGCTTCATCGAGGATAATGATCCTTGGATCGCGGAACATAAGACGTGCAATGCAAAGTCTTTGATTCTGACCTCCCGACAAAGACATATTTTTCTTTCCAAGAACAGTATCAAGACCGTTCGGGAGCTTCTCTATTTCATCTTTCAAATATACCTTTTCAAGAATCGACCATAATTCTTCGTCAGTTGCTTTGCTGCCGAAGGTGATATTATCTCTTACTGTCGTATCAAAAATAATGTTCTCTTGATTGACGATGCCAACGGCTTCTCTGATAGATGAATACGTGCAATCACTCAAACATTGTCCATCAATAAGCACTTCACCCTCTTGTGGCTCATAGAATCGCAACAAGATATTTGCCAATGTACTTTTACCTACACCGGATACTCCGACAACACCGATTTTCGCTCCTGCCTCTATATGCAAGTCGATATTTTTGAGAACGTCTTTTTTCTTGGTATAGAAGAAAGAAAGGTTTTTAATATCTATACTTCCGTTACGAACATCAAGCTTTTCAAGATTATTCTCATTTTCCTCATCTTCATCTAAAAGTTTAAATACGCGCTCAACGCAGGTCTTACGCTTTTGGTAGTCTACGTTGCCGTGCAATACACGTCTGATGTTCCAAGATACCATTGAAAAATAAGATGCGATAGCAACGTACTGTCCGATATTAATAGAACGTCCTGCCACAAAGAAAGCACAGATAATATAGAAAACGATGTCTGCAAGGAAATAGATTCCGCTAATAATCTGATCGGACTTGAACTGTATGATATCTTGCTTTACCGAGGAATCAATAATATCCTTATTTTTGTTTGTGAAAATCTTGAGTACCGTTTTCTCCGCTACAAAAAGCTTAATTTCTCGCATCCCTTTGAGCATTTCCATAAGCCAAGCAGAATACTTACCTTGCTTGGTACGGATCTCATCGGATGCTTTTTTCATTTTTGCTTCAATCGTCTTACATACTATCGCTGAAATCGGGATGATTGCTACCATCAAAAGCGCGATTTCCCATTTCATAAAAGCAACAATTGTCAACGATACTATCGTACCGATTCCGGAGTTCAAAATTCTCATACCGAAGCGCTGTATGATATGGTGAAACTCTGCGGTGTCGCTATTTATGGTACGGATCACATCACCCGTTTTTATATCGGTCAGCATGCTCGGCTTCATACGCAATACTTTTCTGTAACAAGCGATACGA
>CALCTE010000035.1 GCA_937893885.1 uncultured Clostridia bacterium
CGTGTAATTCTGTTCTAAAATTTCGATATAGCGTTCGAAGAAGTATTTGACGGCGTTTGTCATATATTCGGTATCCTTTGCACCTGCTGTCTCATAGCTTGAATGCATCGCAAGCTGTGCAAGCCCGATGTCAACGGTGTTTACAGATACGTGCGTACTTGCTATATTGCCAAGTGTCGAGCCTCCGGGAAGGTCGGAACGGTTAGCGTATACTTGATACGGAACACCTGTGTTATCGCACATAACTTTGAATATCGCCGATGATATTGCATCTGTGGTATACTTTTGATTTGCATTATACTTGATGACAACACCCTTGTTCATATAAACTGTGTTGTTTTTATCGTGGTATTCGGGATGATTTGGATGATGAGCGTGGGCATTATCGCAAGAGAGCATGAAACTTGAGGCGAGTATTTGCTTATGTGAAACTCCATACGTTTCGCTTATGCGTTCCAAGATGTCCGAAAGAAATGTCGATGCCGCACCTTGCTTTGTCGTACTGCCGACCTCTTCGTTATCAAAAAGTGAGTAAACAGGACAAGCATTTTCGTTGTTATCTGCGGTCAAAAGTGCTTGCAAAGCGGCGTAGGCACATTGCAGATCATCAAGTCTCGGTGCGGAAATATATTCGCCCCATAAACACGCATCTTGTCCGTTATATAAGAACAGATCTTTCGATAAAAGAGTATTCTCACCGACACTCTCGGCAAGTAGATTTTCAAACTTCGATGAAGCGACGGGTACCATATCAACGGCGGCGTTGTAGCTTACTTGATCGTTTGCATTTCTGTTAAAATGAATTGCAACGTTAGGTATTAAAGCGGCATTTTTGTAATCCACAAGCTTTGTTGCAATGACACCGCTTTTATCCGTAGTAACGATTCTCCCTGCAATGCCCAGAGGTCTGTCAAGCCAAGTAGAACAGAGCATACCGCCGTATTTTTCAGTGGAAAGCTTCGTATATACACCGTCGTTTGTGAGATGCTTGTCCTTCAACTTAAAGGCAGGGCTGTCACTGTGAGAAGCCGCGATCATATAGCTTTTTAAGTCACTTTCGGGCATTCTAAAGGCGATTAAAGATGAACCGTTTCTCGTTATGAAATACTTTCCGCCTTTTTTGGTTTCACACGCTTCGTGTTCAAACAGCTCAACGTAGCCGCTTGACGTAAGTATATCTTTGCAATAATCTACAGCGTGGAAGGCAGTCGGAGAGTTTTTTATAAATTGTTCAAGGGTTGGAAACATAATTACCTCATTTAACAATGACAGTTCCAAAAAAGGAACTGTCATTGTTGTTTATCATTTTATTTTGTACCGAAAATTCTGTCGCCCGCATCACCAAGACCGGGAACGATATATGCATTTTCGTTTAGGCGTTCATCTACTGCTGCTGTGTAAATATCGACGTCGGGGTGATCTTGCTGTACCTTTGCAATTCCCTCGGGCGCGGCTACAAGGCACATAAGACGTATGCATTTGCAACCCTTATCCTTGAGCATTTGAATAGCATCGCTTGAACTTCCGCCAGTTGCAAGCATCGGGTCGCATAAAATGACGATTCTCGAATCAATGTCGAAGGGAAGCTTACAATAGTAAACGACGGGCGTATGAGTGCTTTCGTCTCTGTATAGACCTATGTGGCCGATTTTTGCAACGGGGATAAGCGAAACGAGTCCGTCGACCATACCGAGTCCCGCTCTTAAAATGGGAACTATTGCAACTTTCTTGCCGGATATGGTTTTCGCTGTCATCTTTGCGATAGGTGTCTCGATCTCAACATCTTCAAGAGGGAAATCTCTCGTAATCTCATAACCCATAAGCAGAGATATTTCTTCAAGAAGCTGTCTGAAATCTTTTGAGCCTGTCTCAACGGAACGCATAATCGTAAGTTTGTGCTGAATCAAGGGGTGGTCCACTACGTGCAATGTGCTCATTTTCAATATCCTCTTTTCTAAAATTCTTATGTATATTATAACGCTAAATGGAAAATTTTGCAATAGGTATTTATATTAAACACAATTTTTTCATTTCATCTTCAATTTCAGCTTTACAAGATTTGTCGGGGAAGCATAAAGGTAATCTGACGTCAAATTCACACATTTTCATTAGTGACATGGCGTACTTTATGCCAATCGGATTTACGTTTTTAAAAATAGCTTTTATCAAAGGGAACAGCTTAAGTTGAAGCTTATTTGCACCCTGATAATCGCCTTTTAAGCATAGATCGGTGAGTTTTTTGACTTCTGCGGGCACAAGGTTCGATATAACGGAAATAACGCCTAAAGCACCTGCTGACATCATTGGGACGATTATATCGTCATTACCCGAATAAACGGTAACGCTGCAAGATGAAAGTATTTCTTCAGCTTTCGCAAGATCTCCCGATGCTTCTTTCACGGCAATAATGTTTTTTGTTTTACAAAGCTTTTTGATCGAATCGGTTTTAAGGTTATAGCCTGTTCTTGACGGAACATTATACAGAATAACGGGCAGGGGAGTTGCGTTTGCTATTTTTTCGTAGTGTGTTATTATGCCCTCATCGTTGCATTTGTTATAATACGGTGTCACGGATAAAAGACCGTTTGCACCTACAGAATATGCTTTTTTAGACATACAAACTGCGTGCTCCGTTGAGTTACTGCCTGTTCCTGCAATTATCGGCAGATTACCGCGCGCTTCTTTTACGACGAATCTAATAAGCTCTATATGCTCGTCGTCTTTTAAAGTGGGCGCTTCACCTGTCGTGCCTGCTACCACAAGAGCATCTGTACCGTTTTCTATCTGGTGCTTAATAAGAGTTTTAAGAGCTGTATAATCTATACATCCGTCTTTGAATGGTGTAATAATAGCCGTAGCGCTTCCGTTAAAAAGTAAATTTCTCACAAAAACCTCCTAAATATATGTTGTAATAAAATAATATTTGTGCTATAATAAATTATATTATATTGATAAATCTTTGTTACAGGACGTAAGAGATGGAATATACAAGCCTACACGACTATTATTACGATCTTCCCGAAGAGCTCATAGCACAGACGCCGCTTGAAAAAAGAGACACTTCGAGGCTGATGGTATTAAATAAAGAACATAAGACGGTCGAACACAAAAATTTCTATGATATCTGCTCTTACTTAAAAAAAGGCGATGTTCTCGTTATCAACGAGACGAAGGTTTTGCCGGTAAGACTCTACGGAAAGAAAAAAGATACAGGTGCCGCGCTTGAAGTATTGCTTCAAAAGCGGCTTGACACAAGCAGATTTGAGGTTATAGTACGCCCCGGGAAAAAAGCGAAGATAGGTGCTGAATTCGTTTTTGGAAACGGTGAACTTTCCGGTGTGGTCGAAGACGTATGCGAAGGCGGAAACAGAATTATCAACTTTACCTTTGACGGAGACTTTTACGCTATTTTGGACAAGATAGGCGTTGTTCCGTTACCGCCCTACATAAAAGAAAAGCTGTCGGACAAGGATAGATATCAGACTGTTTACGCAAAAAACATTGGCTCAAGCGCCGCACCAACGGCAGGCTTTCATTTTACGAAGGAGCTTCTTGAAAAAGTAAAGGAGCTCGGAGTTATCGTCGCGCCTGTGACCTTGCACGTAGGACTTGGAACCTTCAGACCTGTAAAATGTGATAATATTCTTGAGCATAAGATGCACAGCGAGTATTATGAGATACCCGAAGCAAGTGCGAAGATTATTAATACGGCAAAAGAAAACGGCAATCGTGTTATTTGCGTAGGAACTACCTCTTGCAGAACGGTTGAATCCGCCGCAGACGACACGGGAAGAGTGAAAAGCGGCAGTAACGATACCGAGATATTCATTTATCCAGGCTATAAATTTAAAGCAATGGATGCGCTTATCACCAATTTCCATTTGCCTGAAAGCACTTTGATAATGCTTGTAAGCGCTTTTGCGGGACATGATTACGTTCTTGATGCCTATAACACCGCCGTAAAAGAAAAATATAGATTTTTCAGTTTCGGCGATGCGATGTTTATTTACAATGACTAAACCGTTTGTATTATTTATCGTCGGCCCTACGGCGTCAGGTAAAACGAAGCTCTCCATCGAACTTGCCAAGCGCTTTAACGGTGAGATAATATCCGCCGATTCAATGCAGATATATAAGGGAATGGATATCGGAACGGCAAAGCCGGATTTTGAAGAGAGAGACGGAATAGTGCATCATCTTATAGACGTATGCGATATCGTGGACTCTTTTTCCGTCGCGGATTATCAAAAACTTGCAAAAGAAGCCGTTTTTGATATTTCTTCAAGAGGAAAGCTTCCCATCTTTGTCGGCGGTACGGGACTTTATGTTGACTCTGTTTTAAATAATACGCAATTTGCAGATCACGAGGATTCAAGTGAAATTCGCGCGCGTCTTACGGACGAGCTTGAACAAAAGGGGTGCGAATATATGTACGACCGTCTTTTGAAGGTCGACGAAGAAAGCGCCAAAAAGTTACATCATAACGATACAAAAAGGGTTCTTCGCGCGCTTGAATGCTTTGAGCTTACGGGCATACCTAAGTCAGTGCATGATCGAAATTCCCACAATAACGAAAGCTTTTGCCGTCCTTTGATAATCGGGCTTAACTATTCGGACAGATCGCTTTTATACGAGAGGATTAATAGGCGAGTAGATCTGCTTATCAAAGCGGGACTTATTGATGAGATTAAAAAACTTTCCAAAAACGGTTTAAGGGAAAGCGAAACAGCATCTCAAGCAATCGGTTATAAGGAGTTTTACGGCTATCTTGACGGCATCGAAACACTTGAAGTCGCAACGGAAAGGCTTAAACAGGAGACGAGACGTTACGCGAAGCGTCAGCTCACGTGGTTTAGGCGAAATAAGGATATAAATTGGATATGCGTCGATACGGACGCATCAGGCGGTTTCGAAAATGTAATTTCTGTCGCAAGTTGCTTGGTTATGAAAAATATTGGAGATTAGTATGCAAACGAAAAGAAAAAAGATAATCGGGAATTTACTTATAGCTTTTCTCTTTTTAGCGGTTTCTTGTTATATCATTTTTCAGTTTGTAAGAAACAATCTTAATACCTATGTTACCGATTACGCCACAGAGATTTTTTTAAGCGACAACACTGAAGTTACCGCCGGAATATTTAAAGACGAACACATAATAGAGAGCTCGATGCGTGGAGCTTACAGATATCTCGCAAGTGACGGCGAGAGAGTCGGCAAGAACGATGCTCTCATCGGAATATACGCAAACGATAGAGATGTTTCTGATTTTAAGCTTGCCGAAAACCTAAAAAATGACTTGGATATATACCAAAAAAGCAATATCTCAAAAGGTTCCGCTCAAGCAAATTTGAATACAATAGATGATTCTTGCAAAGAAAACTATTTAAAAATGCTTGAAGTACTTTCAAAAGGCGACTATGATCGTGCTGCCATCGAAGGAATGAACTCCTTGATATATATGAATCGCAGACTTATTTCTTCCGGCAAAGTCAGTAATTTTAACGATGTTATTGCAAATCTTACGATTAGGATAAATGAACTTGAAGGCGGAAATAAGGACGTTATAAAATATATAAACGCCGATAAAAGCGGTTATTTCTTTAAAGAAGCCGACGGATATGAGAAAAGCTTTAATGTATCGTCGCTTGAGACAATGACAGTTTCGGAATTTAACAGCTTGATAAATAGCGAGCCTACAAGTTTATCAAGTGACATTGTTGGAAAGCTTTGCACCGAATTTGAATGGTATTTTGCCTGTGCGGTATCATCGGAAACGGCTTCAGGATATACTGTAGGACAAACCTATGACATAACTTTTACACTTAATGCGGAAACTCCTGTTAAAGCAAAACTTAACAAGATAGTTCAAACACCAAAGGCACAGAACGCGCTTCTTGTGTTTTCCTGCACGGATTTCCCGGACGGATTTAACTATCGCCGAATACAAAACATTATATTGAATTTCGGTAATTACGAAGGCGTCAGAGTTCCGACTGAGGCGGTAAGAGTGCTTGAAGATGAGACGGGCGTATACGTAATAGCCGGAAACAAGATTGAATTTCGTACTATTGACATTATTTATTCTTCGGGCATTTACTATATTTCCGCTATAGACGGGGAAGGGGAAGTTACCGAAAAGGGGCACAAACGCCTCGGCGTAAATGAAACTATCATAATTTCCGGAAAGGATATTTATGAGGGAAAGGCGGTAAATTGAGTGGGAAGTATTGCAGAAAATATTTCAATAGTCAAAAAAGCCATTTCACAGCTTAATTCTTCTGCGGAACTTATGGCAGTCACCAAGAATTTTACGGCAAACGAAATTAACGAAGCCATTTCGTGCGGCATAACTCATATCGGCGAAAATCGGGTTCAAGAGCTTCTTAGTAAGTATGAGGGCATAAATAACAGAAAAAATATTAAAATACATCTTATTGGGCACTTGCAAAGTAATAAGATTAAGTATATAATAGATATTGTTGATTACATTGATTCTGTCGACAGCATTGATCTTGCGAAAAAGATAGACTTGATGTGTGAAAAGAAAAATACCGTTATGAATGTGCTCGTGCAGTTAAATATGGGCAACGAGGAAAATAAGTTCGGTATCGACCCGAACGATGCGGAAGAATTTTTGCTTGAAATCTCCAAATTAAAGCACATTAAAGTTTGTGGATTGATGGGTGTTTTGCCCAAAAGCGATGATGAAGACGAATTAAAAAAATACTTTTTTAGATTAAATAAGATTTTTCTTGACATTAAGGGCAAAAACATAGATAATATAAATATGGACATTCTCTCTATGGGCATGAGCCATGATTATGCTGTGGCGGTGGAGGAAGGGGCAACCATAGTGCGCGTGGGTTCCGCCATTTTCGGCAGGCGTGACTATGGAAAGTCTTCGTTATAAGCCTTTTTTCAGAAAAAGGAAACCGCCTGTTCCCTTGTGGAGCAGGCGGTTTGTAAATTCAGGTAATCTGCTGTATCAGAACTGAGTTCCGATGCCGGCGGTAATGACGTGCTGATTGATGTTGACGCCAACATTATCGCTGATGAAAGTGCGGTTCAGCTCATAGCCGAGCTTGACGTAGATCCGCTCACCGCAGATAACCTTGAGCCCGGCGCCCACACCCATGGTGAAACCATTGAAGTGGGTCTTGTCGCTGCCGAACTCGCCGCTTTCCTTGTAGTTACCCGTGGCCCAACCGGCTTTGGCACCAAGGTCGAGGAATACGGTATCGGTCAGACCGACGTTGAGGTCGTAACCGGCGGTGACGGGAAGCATCCAGAGGTCTTGGTCGATTTTCTTGCCTTCGAAACGGACGTTATCAGACCCCCATTCGCTGGCTACATTGATGCTGAACTGGTGGCGCACGGCACCCTCACCGCTGTCGTAGAGACAGAAGCTGCCTCGGATGCCCCATGCATCGGGAACATCATGCTCGCCAAATGCATACAGAGCTTCAACGTTGTAGGTGGGCTGCCAGTCGGCCGGAGTCAGAGAGCCCGGGGCATAATAGGCAGGAACATAGGCTGATGCAGAACCGGAGAGGGCTGCAATTATGGTGAGAATGGAAAGTAATTTTTTCATAGCAAAATACTTTCTATCATAATTTTTCGTGTTTTACAAGCTAAAAGGGCAGCGGAGTTTCAGGGTGCACGCGTGTCCCAAAGATTTTGTAGAGAATAGAAATATCAGCAACATTTTGGAA
>CALCTE010000036.1 GCA_937893885.1 uncultured Clostridia bacterium
CACGTGGCTTCTTTTAGGCACTATCGTGCTTTTGATAGTTGCTTCGTTCATACCCAATAAGCCTGCAGTTACAAACGGCCTTATCTGCTGTGCATTGCTCGTTGTAGGACTTATTTACAATTTCATAAAAAAAGGCGAATTTTCCGCTATCGTTTCTCCGCTTAAGGAGATAGACTTCGAAACTATAGGACTTTTGCTTGGCTTATTCCTTATGATAGGCGCTATTTCTGAGCAAGGCGTTATTGACGCTGCGGCAAAGCTTCTTGCAAAAGCGGGCGGCGGTAATATATTCGTGCTATACACCGTTATAGTATGGGCATCGGTGCTAATATCCGCATTTATTGACAACATACCCTACGTAGCGACGATGATTCCTGTTATCGCGGGTCTTGCATCTGCACTTAACGTTGACCCCACCGTGCTTTATTTCGGACTTTTATCGGGCGCAACGCTCGGCGGCAACTGCACGCCCATCGGCGCTTCCGCAAACATCACGGGTATCGGAATCTTGCGCAAGGAGGGCTATACGGTCAAAAACTCCGACTTCTTCAAGATAGGTATCCCCTTTACGCTTGCGGCGATAATCCCTGCGTATATCTACTTGTGGATAATGTACGGAATTTAACAAAGTGTCAACATTAAGAACTAAAGAGTAGGTATGTTCGTCGGTGCGGGCGTAAATACTTTGGCGCAGGGCTCTGATTGAATACGATAAAAACGGCGAAAGCTTATTTTGAGCTTCGCCGTTTTGTCTTTAATGATGATGTCCGTGATGATTATGTGCCGTATCTGCGCCGGTGTCTATATGACACATCTTTTCGTCACAGTGCTCCGCGCTTGTTTCAAGCTCTAATGTCGCGTGCCCTATTCCGAGCTCTGAAAGCTTTTTACGGACTTTTAATTTGATCATATGCATCTCACCGTCGGTGACGATATGCATTGTCGCAAAGTTGTTTTGTCCGTCCATACTCCAAATATGGATATGGTGAACGCCGATAACACCGCCGAGCGCCATAATACTTTCTTTTATTTGTGCTACATCAATATTATGCGGTGCTTTTTCAAGGAATAGGCCGAAAATCTCTTTTAGATTTGCAATTGCATTTTTTAGGATAAAAAGCGAAACGCCCATTGACATTATCGGGTCGATAAAAACAAGATCCGTTAACTTCATAGTGACGGCACCTGCCAATACGACGGCCCAACCGAGAACGTCCTCAAGCATATGCAGATTCACGGCTTTTTGATTTAAGGAGCCGTCGCCTCCGGTAAAGAAAGCCGCACATAGATTTACGAAAACGCCGACGAGCGCAAAAACTATCATTTTGCTGTAGTTGATCTCGTTTGGCGCGATAATTCTGCAAACGGCGTTGTATATCATCAAAGCAGAGCTTATCAAAAGAATAAGGTCTGTTATAAATGCTCCGATCACAGAGTATCTGGTATAACCGTAGGTATATTCTTTGTCCGGCTGTTTTTTGCTTTTTCTTTCCAAAAAGTATGCTATACCGATACTCGCCGCATCACCTGCGTCGTGAACTGCATCGGAAACGATAGCCGTACTGCCCGTAAAAATGCCTCCGAAAAATTCAAAAACGGAAAATGACAGATTAAGTATAAACGCCGTTAAAATATTTTTATCCGTTTTCATATTGCCCTCCGTTGACTAATATACTAATTTGTGTTACAATAAGTTCGCTACAGAACATATTGTTCAATAACATTATATCAAAATACGTTACCGTTTCAACATACGGTATTGCGGGGCAATTCATTACCGAACAAACAACAAAAATTGTACGGAGAACGAATATGGACAGACGTCAAAGAAAAACCAGGGAAGCAGTTTTTAATGCTTTTACGAAGCTTATTTCGGAAAAAGATTTCAACAAAATAACAGTAGGCGATATAATTGAAAAAGCCGATATAGGCAGAGCCACCTTTTACTCTCATTTTGAGACGAAGGACTTTTTGCTCAAAGAATTTTGCAAAGAATTGTTCTGTCATATATTCGACACCGAAGATGGCGGAGAACGCGGGCACAGGCATATTTTTGAGTGCGACGGTAATGACTCCGTTTTTTTGCATATATTTCGGCATTTGCATAAAAACGATAATAATATACTTTCCTTACTGTCTTCACAAAACAACGATCTGTTTTTGAGATATTTTGAAAATGAGTTTGAAGGTCTTGTGGAAAGGCATCTTTATTTGTTTGAGCCGCATAAGAGCAAAGACCTTCCCGAACATTTTTGGAAGGATCATATAGTGTCCGTTTTCACACAAACAATAAGATGGTGGACGGATAACGGAATGAAGGAAAGTCCGGAGGTCATAACAGAATATTTTTTCAAGGTCGTATGAAAACGATAACGCCGATGAAGAACTAACTGTTCTTCATCGGCGTTTTGTATTGATTTGACACGTGCATATTTCATTGCGAAAAACAAATACTAACTACATTACAGATCGGAGGAAATATGATGAGATCGGTATGGGAAAGTAACGCACAGCACGTTAAGTTTGAAGCATTGAAGGGGAACAAAAGCACAGACGTACTTATCATAGGCGGTGGTATAGCAGGGATTTTGTGTGCCTATAAGCTAAAAAATGCGGGCGTGGATTGTTTACTTGCGGAAGCTGCGGACATCTGCGGCGGCATCACGAAAAACACTACGGCAAAAATCACTTTGCAACACGGATTTATCTATGACAAGCTGATAAAACGCTTTGGCAAAGATAAAGCCGAGCTTTATTTAGAGGCACAGATACGCGCAGGCAAGGAATACGCCCGCCTTTGCCGCGAGGTCGATTGTGACTACGAAATGAAAGATTTCTACGTTTATTCTCTCAATGACAGGAATAAGATCGAAAGGGAAGTTGCGGCATTAAATAAACTCGGTTTAAGTGCGGAAATTTCTAACGCATTCGAGCTTCCTTTTGAGGTCGCAGGTGCGGTGTGTGTCAAGGGACAAGCGCAGTTTCATCCTTTAAAATTCATATACGCTATTGCAAAAGACCTTCCGATTTTCGAGCACACAAAGGTAGTTGAGTTAAAACCCAACGTAGCGGTAACCAACTATGGCGAGATAAGATACAAAAAACTTATCATAGCAACTCATTTTCCGATTCTTAATAAGCACGGCGGCTATTTTTTAAAGCTTTACCAGCACCGTTCCTACGTCCTCGCTCTCAAAGGAGCACAGAATTTAGACGGAATGTATGTGGACGAATCGGATACGGGGCTTTCATTCCGAAGCTACAAAGAACTCTTGCTTCTCGGTGGCGGCGGACATCGTACCGGAAAGAAAGGAGGATGTTGGCAAGAGCTTGAAGCGTTTGCCAAAAAGCACTATAAAAACTACAAAATCGTCGGAAAATGGGCAACACAGGATTGCATGACGCTGGACAAAATTCCATATATCGGGCAGTATTCCAAGAGCACTCCCGATATCTACGTAGCAACAGGCTTTAATAAATGGGGCATGACGAACTCTATGGCAGCCGCAGATATACTATGTGATCTGATACAAGGAAGACTTAATCCTTACGCAGAGGTTTTTTCGCCGTCGCGCAGTGTACTGCACACGCAACTTGCAGTTAATGCTTTCGATTCAATGATAGGGCTTCTCACGCCCACTGCTCCACGGTGTCCCCACCTCGGCTGTGCCCTCAAATATAACAAAGCTGAGCATACCTGGGATTGCCCTTGCCATGGCTCGCGGTTTTCTAAGAGTGGCGAGCTTATCGATAACCCTGCTACAGATGATCTTCAAACGAAAAAAAGTTTATGATTTGAAGTTTGTTTAACAATACAAAAGCCGATACCAAAGTCAAAAGACTTCGATATCGGCTTTCTTATATTAAATGTTTGTAATTCAAATCAATTCATTAAGGTGATTGGTAGGCGGCAGGCAACTGTGATCTCGACACACGTAATAGGTGGTCTTGTCATTTTTTATAGGATATTCTTTTGTGGGCTTAGACAAAACAAAAATTGCAGCATCAAACGGTAATTCAATAGGCAATTTGCTTTTGTCTGTCTGTTCATCTATCACAACCGTGATCTTCATAGGTGGTTTGATATGCTCCAAAAGTGCCACCAAAAACATAGCATGACCCGTGGGGAAAAGCAAAGCGTTTTGTGCAAGAAAATCGATCTGCTGTTGTGCAGCGCTTTTGTATTTTTCTTCATCAGTGAGTAAAGAAAGGTGAACAAGATTATAACACATTAGCGAATTTCCGCTTGGTATAGCACCGTCATAAGTTTCTTTAGGGCGCAATATCAGTTTTTCGTGCTTGTTGCCATATAAATAAAACCCTCCTGTATCGTCGCGAAAATCCGATATAACTTTATCGCACAGATTTTCAGCACGACTTAAATAATGATTTTCCAATGTGGCGCGGTATAACGACAGTTGTGCGAATATATATGCGGCATAATCGTCCAAAAATCCTATGACGCCTCGTTTTCCTAAATGAAAATTAACGTAGAGTGTGTACTCTTTGCACAGATATTTCTGTATGAAATCATCTGCATTTTTAGCGGCATCAAGATATTTCGCGTTTTTACTGACAAGATATAACTCGCACATAGCGGCAATCATTAAGCTGTTCCACGACGTTAGAATCTTCTCATCGCGGTGGAGAGAATTGCGTTTTTTGCGGTATTCGTCAAGCACAAATAGAAAAGGTTCAAATGTTTTATCAGCAGTAACACTTTTAAGCAGATTCGGTATATTTTTCCCTTCAAAATTACCTGCTTGCGTAATGTCAAAATGATGATTAAAGCGCGCTCCGTCCTCTTGTCCCAGTACGTCCGTGATTTCGCTCGGGGTGAACAGATAAAATTTTCCTTCTTCGCCTTCGCTGTCAGCGTCCTGAGAACTGAAAAATCCACCTTCTGTCGAAAGCATCTCACGAAGAATATAATTTGCGGTTTTTTCTGCTATTTCTAAATATAACTCCTTTTTTGTCACCGAATATGCTTTGCAATAGGCGAGAATCAACAACGCGTTATCATATAGCATTTTTTCAAAATGGGGCACGAGGAACTTTTTATCGGTGGAATAGCGGCAAAAACCAAATCCAATGTGGTCGAACATTCCGCCACGATACATTGCAATGAGCGTGTTTTCTGCCATATTTAGACACGATTCGGTTTTGTAGCGTTTATAGTAATCGAGTAAAAACAGTAAATTGTGTGGTGTGGGGAACTTAGGTGCCCGCCCGAAACCGCCGTGCTTTTCGTCATAGATACGCCTATATTGTTGAACTGACAAGTGTGTTAAATCAACATTTGATTTATTTGTGATTGCCTCGGTTTTGTTAAGAAGTTTTATTATTTCATCGGCTTCCTCTAACAAAACATCGCGGTCTGTAACCCATTTTTCATGTATCGCAATCAAAAGCTCGCGAAACCCTATCATACCGCCTTTCGAAGTTTTTGGAAAATACGTTCCCGCGAAAAACGGCTCACCCTCGGCTGTCATAAAAATGCTTGTCGGCCAGCCGCCACTTCCCGTGAAGGCTTGACATACAGCCATATATACACTGTCGATGTCGGGACGCTCCTCCTTATCTACTTTGATTGATATGAAATATTTGTTTAACAGCTCGGCTGTTTCTTCATCTTCAAAACTTTCGTGTGCGAGTACATGGCACCAATGACATGCGCTGTATCCGATGCTTAAAAAGATGGGCTTGTCCTCTTTCTTTGCGTGCTCAAACGCCTCGTTACCCCACGGATACCAATCCACAGGATTATCCTTATGCTGAAGCAAATAGGGACTTGTTTCCTTTGCCAATCGATTACTCATTTTTTCACCTCCATCTTTTTTATTTTGCGCGTTGTTAAGGTGATTTATGCAAAAAATGGAAGTTATGTAAGGTTTAGAAAATGCAAATAATATTGATATTACAAGTTGGAGGTAAAAAGATGGAACGAAGCGAAATGCCTGTAGGATTTGCTATGACGTTGGCGATGAATCCCGAGGCAATGAAGAAATTTGCAATACTCAGCGAGGAACAAAAACAGGAGATCATCGCAGGAACCCACGCTGTAAAAAGTAGCGATGAAATGTACCAATATGTAAATAATCTTGTATCCGATAAGCAAACCGATACCAAGGCATAATCCGTGGTATCGGGCGAATAAAACAATAATTCGAACGCTTCTACAAGCAAGAGAAGGTTCGGATTATTTTTATGTGGTCGAAGTGAAATGACTTGGATTGAGGTATCTTATTCTAAAGAAATCTGTACCAGTTTTTCCTTGATTTACAAGGATTTTGCAGAATATATTTTTCACCGCAGTAGATAAAGAAAAGGGATTGAGAAAAGGCTCAAAAAATGGTATAATAAGCATATAAGCTAAAATTTAGGAGGACACACAAATGAAAACCATTATTATAGGCGGTGTTGCGGGCGGCGCAACTGCGGCGGCACGACTTCGCAGACTTGACGAGAGGGCGGAAATTATTATTTTAGAGCGCGGTGAATATGTGTCCTTTGCCAACTG
>CALCTE010000037.1 GCA_937893885.1 uncultured Clostridia bacterium
AGGAGCGGAGAGATCGTATTTATTGCCTATGTGATATACAAGGCGATAAACGGGGCGATTGGTATTGGTGACGTTGCGCTCTATATCGGGTTTGCTCATAGCGTTTCAAATTCTTTTTGGCGCGTTACTTGGCTAACTACAGACGCAGTAAGTCGTATATCCGATCTGATGAGCAAGCTGTTTGAATTCTTTGCAATAAAGACGGAGCAAACGGGCGGGACTAGAAAGCTTGAAGTCTTTGAAAGCCTCACTTTTGATAATGTATGCTTTAAGTATCCACATACCGATAAATATGTGCTGACCGGAGTTTCTTTTACGCTCAATAAAGGGGATAAGCTGTCGATTGTCGGCATCAACGGTTCGGGAAAATCCACGATCATCAAACTGATGCTCGGTCTTTATGAAATCGAGTCGGGACGAATTCTGATCAACGGTTATCCGATGTCTGACTACGATATGCGAGATGTGCGAAAGCTCTCTTCCGCACTATTCCAAAGCTTTGTACAATATCCGCTGACCTTGCGAGAAAATATCGCACTTTCCTCACTTGAACGAATGGATAACAGCGACGAAATTGAGGGCGTTCTGACACAAAGCGGTGTATATGAGGATATAAAGCCAAAGCTTGAAAACGGACTCGACTCCTTTATGACACGCCAATTTGCAGATAAAGGAACAGAGCTTTCCAAAGGACAATGGCAGAAGATTGCACTTTCACGAGCTTATTTCAAAAATGCTCCCATTATCATCTTTGACGAGCCTTCTGCCGCGCTTGATGCCGAAGCGGAAGACCGAATATTTAAGAACTTTGAATCCATATCCGATGGTAAGACGGGTATTATGATCTCGCACCGTATTTCAAGTGCCCGAATGTCTAATAAAATCATTGTGCTTGACGGAGGAAAGATTACAGAGCAAGGCACTCACGACGAGCTTGTTGCATTTGACGGTCTGTATGCTAAGCTCTATAACCTCCAGCGCGAGAAGTACACGGTAAAGGAGGCTGAATGATATGAATAAAATAAAGACTTTCTTTTCCGGACTTTTCAAAAACGTATGGTTCGGCATTAAAACCTGTTTCCTTGCTTCAAAATTCTATTTTTCCATGAAGCTTGTAATTCTGATGTTCACGACACTAATACC
>CALCTE010000038.1 GCA_937893885.1 uncultured Clostridia bacterium
TCTCAATCAATATTAGTCCACTAATCAATGAACCATTGGTATTGTTTATCGCCATGTAGTGCCGAGTTTATGCCCATAGCGATTTCACTAGCATTCAAAGAACGATCTAAGAAGCCGTCTATGTATGATGATTTCACAGAACCTGTCAAAAGTCCATAAAATCTCCAAAGATTAAGCTCGCCACCTATGCCGCCAAAGTCTTCATCATTGATGTAAGCCTTTGCGACCGTGTTAATCTGCGTATCAGTCAGCAACATTCTAGGCAAACGCTTCTGTGCGTTAGTAGATAAGCATTGATAAAGCCTACTCTTACCTAAGAATGTGCAAAATTGGTGTTCTGACATCGTAGTGTTTCCAAGTTGCTTCATCAAGTGCAGTTGTTTAGCAGGGTTGAAGTTGTTAAACAGCTCCAATGCAGCTTTATAAAGTTCGCTAGTATTGGAAACTCTCAAATCGTCCTTGTAACCGTCTGTAAAGATAGACATATTGCAGCAAACTTGGTTCTTGAAGCCGATTCCCAATTTTACCAATTGTGGAGCTTTCTTACTCATCAAATTGGTATGGTTGTACGCACGAACACCAACGATAGACAAGTTTTGACGATTTCCGTTTACATCTTCCCAAATGGTAGGCACATCTATATTGAACATCATGCGTTCATAATAGATGGTCTTGTCAGATTCCAATAACTGATTAGCTGGTTTATGGATTGCCTCTGGGATTCTTCCCTTAATAGTGTGGCTTACTCTGATAGCTGCATCATCAACGATTTCACCTCTGAAAAAGTCTTGTGCGGCTTCTTGTACGGTCTCAATGACCAACGCATGATTAAGAGTAAGCTCGTTGTCTTTAGCAAAAACAGGAGTGATGCAATCATTGCGTAAGTGTTGCAAAGTTACTTCACTAGTGTTGGCTTCAATGAAATGTAAATGGCTTGGAGTTCGGATGATTGTATCTTCTACGATAACAGTTGCATCTTCGGCAAACTCATTCAAATTCAAACTTCTTCTACTTGTAGTAGGTAACATGATAATTTCGTTCATAATAGTTAATGATTAAATGGTTATTGATTGAATGTTGGTAATAACTCTTTCTATTACCTATTATGATACTGTTGCTAGTATATATATGCTATTTTAAATTATTTACATATTGCTAGCGTATTTTAATACTAATTTAGGTGTATTATGAATTCTTTAAGCATTTTTATTATTATTTGTTTACTACTTTACTACGCGTTTAGTTTAATTATAATATTTATTGTAGCACAAAAACCGATATTTATCAATACACTTTGCAAGTTTTTTGCATCTTCGTAAAAAATCCGCAGACGTCACTTAAACGTCTGCGGATTTTTATAAAAAACTATTACGGAACTCTTTTTGAAATTCGCTCGATAAAGAAAACATGCTCGTGGTCTTCGCCTTTTTCGTTAGGCTCATCAAGATGCTCTATAACCTCGACTGCAAGACAAAGATAGTCGTCTTTTTCAAAAAGATAGAATCCTGAATTCTCACTGTAATCGGAAAGCTCGTATTCAATTTCACGTTCAGCCATTAATACGAGATAATCCGTTATAAACGGAGCATATTTTGTGAAATTATACGGCTCACTTCCGAGGTCAAGCTTCGTTTTACTTTTGGGTAAGGTTAGGTAATATTTTCCGTTTTCTACCGATACGCACTTCGGTATGCCCTCTGATGAACTAATCAGCTCCGCAATGTTTATTACAGCACTGGTACGGTCTGCATTTATATACACCCTATACGAATACGGGAATCCCACAAATTCAAGCTCGACCGTCTCGGGAACGTCCTTTTTGAGAGATAGGCTCTCATTGTCACTTCCTCCGATATTACCTTCACTTTGCTTTGCTTGCAAAGTTACTACCGTATCAATATCTTCAGATGATGTCAACTCAAGCGTAATTTTGTTTTCGCAAGGATAGCTTTCTTGAATGTATATACTCTTAACCTTCATCCTTATCGGAGAATTCCCCTCGTTTGTGACCTCAAGCTCTACCGTTTCATCTCCTGCGATATACATTCCGTTATAGACGTAGTTAGGGTTATAGCCCCAAACTGCGTGAACCGCTTTCTTTAGCTCGTTTGTCATTTCGATTTCTTCGCCTTCTCCAAAGTGTGACTTCACAAGCCATATTTGAGAATCGTCGTGGCTGATTCGGTAGATTCTATCCGCTATCTCTACCCACGTAGTGCCAAACTCAACAGGATATTCACGTATTACCGATTCGTCGATCACGTCATCGGATATCTTCGGCACACTCTCGCCCGTCTTCTTTGCGTTATTAAGCAGCTCGATCAGAGCGTAAGCCTCCTTGCAATCTTGAACAGATTTGTAGTGAAAAATAGGACCGTCGCAATATTGTCCGTATATTCTTATCTTGATAAGTTCATCTTTTTCCAGTATATCTTTCGATTCATCAATTTCCGGTGCTTTTGATTTCCCGCAAGCAAACAGGCACACGAGCATAGACAGTGCAATAAGCAAAAGTATGAGCTTTTTCATTAGAGTATCCCCCTTTCATTTTCAAAAAACACAAAAGCGCACCCTGCAGGCAAAATTTCCCGCGGTGCGCCGAAATTCTTAAATTTTAAGTCGCGGCGCACCTTATTTTTTGTGTGCCATCGGACTCACCCTACCCTTCGTTTCGTCGGATTCCTACTCTGTCGATATTATACCACGTTATCCGTATTTTGTCAAGCAAAGCGTTTTAAAAGAAAAAATACGTGTTGCAAGTTTTTTGCACTTTTTGCATCTTTACAATCATAGAATAGTATGGTAATATATATAAGATAGAGATAAAGCAAATTAAGCCTTGGGAGGTGCCTTGTGGAATTTACCTTTGACGGCGTTAAAATAAATTATACGGACGAAGGAAGCGGAAAGTGCGTAGTGTTTTTACACGGTTGGGGGGCTGACTTACACAGCTTCGATTTCGCGATGCCGAGTCTTTCAAACTTCAGAGTCATACGCATAGACCTGCCCGGCCACGGAGAAAGCTTTGAGCCTTGCCGTGTGTACGGCGTTGACGATTTTTCGGATTGCGTTAAGGCTTTACTTGAAAATGTCGGCGTATCAAAGCCCACTTTAGTCGGTCACTCAAACGGCGGCAGAGTTATAATAAAGCTTCTTGCAGATGGATTTGCGGCAGAAAAAGCAGTACTCATAGACAGCGCAGGAATCATTCCAAAGCGCAGTTTTTCATATAAATTCAAGGTGTGGAAATATAAGGCCGCGAAGAAGCTAATAAAGCTTTTCTACGGCAAGAAAGCCGATAAAAAGCTCGAAGCACTCAAGAAAAAGCACGGCTCTGCAGACTACAAAAACGCTTCGGGCGTTATGAGAGATACGATGGTAAGGCTCGTTAACACGGACTTACAGCCCTTGCTTGAAAAGATAAACGTGCCAACCTTGCTTATATGGGGCACGGAAGATACCGCAACGCCCCTTTCCGATGCAAAGCTTATGGAAAAGCTCATAAAGGACAGTGGCCTTGTGGAGCTTTCGGGCGGCTCACATTGGGCATTCGTCGAACAACCCGGAAAATTTATTTCCGTACTTTTAAGCTTTTTGAACAGTTAGGAGGCGTACGATGATAATTTTGAAAAATGCTCTTTTTGCTCTTTCGATACTTTCAATGCTCTTTTCGCTCTGCTTTTGCGGAAGACATTATCTTCATATGTTTCAGCTCTCCTCCTACTATCAAAATCGCTTCTTCAAATGGCAGTTTAAAAACGTAAAGGTCAAAAACATAATTTTCGCACTTATCGCAACGGCGCTTATGGCTCTTGAGCTTTTGGGCGTATGGCACATCTTTCCCTCAGCTCTCGTAATTTGCCTGTCGCTTCTGTCCGTGGTGCTCCACAAAGCACCCCCACAGAAAAAGAAACTCGTCTACACGCCCCGCGTAAAAAGGCAGATAATAATTTTCTTCATAATCTACGCTATAGTTTTTGCACTCGCAGTAACGGGCGTGTTCTTTGCAAATGCAGTAAGCTTTATTGCGTGCGTAATACTTGCCGCAAGCTCGTTTATCCCTGCGTTTTGGATATTCACGTCGGGCGTATGTAACGTCCCCGTCGAAAAGTACGTACAGCGCGGCTTCGTAAAGGACGCAGAGAAAATTATGGCGTCGATGAAAAACCTCACGGTCGTCGGAATCACGGGAAGCTACGGTAAGACATCGTCGAAATACATCTTAAACTCCGTTTTATCGGAAAAATACAATACGCTTATGACTCCCGAAAGCTATAACACACTTATGGGCGTCGTGAAAACGATAAGAGGCTCACTCTCGCCGCTTCATCAAATATTCATCGCCGAAATGGGTGCAAAGCACGTCGGCGAGATAAAAGAAATAGCAGAGCTTGTCAAGCCGAGCGTATCGCTGATAACGACCATCGGCGTACAGCACCTCGAAAGCTTCGGTAGCGAAGAAAATATCCAAAAAGCAAAATTCGAAATAGTCGACGCACTTCGTGAAGGCGGCATGGCCGTTTTAAACTATGACTGCGATAAGATAAGAGAATACAACACCCATGAAAATACGGTCACCTTCGGATTTTCCGAAGAAAGAGACTACTATGCAAAAGATATCCGTTGCACCGATAAGGGAACAGAGTTCACGCTTTGCACGAAGGACGGCAGAGAAATAAAGCTTGCAACGAAGCTTCTTGGGGAGCACAACGTAATGAACATCGTCTCAGCCGCCGCAGTAGGCATAGAGCTGGGTGTTTCAGAAGCACAGCTTGTACGCGCCTGCGCGCGTCTTACCCCCGCGCCTCACCGCTTGGAGCTTAAAAATCTCGGCTCGTTTACGATGATAGATAACGCCTTCAACTCAAATCCCGAAGGTGCAAGGCAGTCACTTAAAGTGCTCTCCACTTTTGACGGATATACGAAGGTGATAGTGACCCCCGGATTTATAGAGCTCGGTGCTTTACAAAAAGAAAAGAGCTTTGAATTCGGACGCCAGATAGCAAAAACGTGCGACGCGGTTATCCTCGTCGGAAAAGCCATAACGGCTGATATAAGGGCCGGCGTTGAAAGCGAAGGCTTTAGCGGCTTTTTCGAGAGTGCGGATACCTTAAACGAAGCTCTTACGCTCATAAATAAGATAAGCGGCGACAAAAAAGCGGTGCTGTTCGAGAACGACCTTCCCGATAACTACGAGCCGCAGAAAAAATAATTCGGAGGGAAAATATGAATCTTGCATTTTTCTTCGGCGGTGCGTCCGTCGAGCACGAAATTTCAGTCATAAGTGCCTGCCAGGCGATGAACGCCGCAGACAGCGCAAAGTATAACGTCATACCCGTATATATGGCTAAAAACGGCAGAATGTACACGGGAGAAGCCTTAAAGCAGGTGCAAGCCTACAAAGATACGGAGGCGCTTTACAAAAACGCGACGGAAGTATGCTTTTTAAAAGCAAGCCCCTCTACGAAGATGTTCTCGCTTAAAAGACGCGGGGACAAAGTTAAGCTCTGCAAGGAGCTTTCGACCATTGACCTCGCTCTGCCCGTAGTTCACGGCACGAACTGCGAGGACGGAACAATTATGGGATTTCTTGAGATAATGGGTATCCCCTACGCTTCCTGCGACGTCATCTCCTCTGCGGCGGGTATGGATAAAGAATTCACGAAATGCATCTTAAGCCGCCACGGTATTCCCGTTGTGGACTATTTTGCATTCAGAAGCTCCGAATACTTCGAAAACAAAGATGCTATACTCAATAAAATAGAAAAGGATTTCGGCTATCCCGTTATCGTTAAGCCTGCAAATTTGGGCTCAAGCATCGGTATATCAAAGGCAAGCACGCGCGAAAAGCTCGTCGATGCGCTTGACCTTGCCGCAACCTTTACCCCGAAGCTCCTTGTTGAGCACGCGGTAACGAACCTTCGCGAGATAAACTGCTCGGTGCTCGGAAGCGCGGACGAATGCGAGTGCTCCGTTTTGGAAGAGCCCGTAATGCAAGACGAGGTACTTAGCTACCGCGACAAATATATGGGCGGTGCAAAGGGCGCGAAGGGCGCTAAAGTCGGCGGTGCAAAAAGCGGCGTAAAATGCGAAGGCTCAAAGGGCGGAATGAGTTCACTTCAGAGAAAAGTGCCCGCAGATATTCCCGAAGAAATTGCAGAAAAAATAAGGGAATATGCAAAGCGCACCTTCACCGTGCTCGGCTGTAACGGTGTATCGAGAATAGATTTTCTCCTTGACGGCGAGGACGTATACGTGAACGAGATAAACACCATTCCCGGATCGCTTTCGTTCTATCTTTGGGAAGCGGCGGGCGTTAGCTTTGATAAGCTCATAGACAGAATAGTTGAGTGCGGAATAAACGCTGCAAGAGAAAAATCAAAGCTCAACTTCGACTGCGGAGTAAACGTTTTGGGCGGAAAATGATTTATTTTCGTAAAATCGGTTGAAATAATCTTTTTTGTGTGGTAAAATCTTTATTTGTAAATAATATAACGGAGGAATAAAATGTATATTTTAGTTGTAAATGCAGGCAGCTCATCTCTCAAATATCAGCTTTTCGACACGAACGGATATAAGGTGCTTGCAAAAGGTCTTTGCGAAAGAATCGGTATCGACGGAAGATTTAAGTACACGGCAGAGGGCAAGGGTAAGCTTGAGGGCGAAACCCCCATGAAGAACCACGCTGATGCTATCAAAGTGCTTATAAGCAATCTTCTCGATGAAAAGTACGGCGTTATCAAGAGCATGAGCGAGATAGGCGCTGTCGGACACAGAGTTCTCCACGGCGGCACGAAGTTCAGCGCATCGGTTTTGGTAAACGATGCAGTTAAGGAAACCATCAAAGAGTGCTTCCCTCTCGGTCCTTTACATAACCCCGCAAACCTTACGGGCATCATCGCTTGCGAAGAAGTTCTTCCCGGCGTACCCCAGGTTGCAGTATTCGATACGGCATTCCATCAGACGATGCCCGACACCTCATATATGTATTCAATTCCCTACGAGTATTACGAGAAATACAGCATCCGCCGCTACGGCTTCCACGGCTCGTCCCACAAGTACGTTTCCGGCGAGTGCGTAAAGCTCCTCGGCGGCAAGGCAGAAGGCACCAGAATCGTTACCTGCCACCTCGGAAACGGCTCGTCTCTTGCAGCAGTTAAGGACGGCAAGTGCTTCGATACCTCTATGGGACTTACGCCCCTCGAAGGTCTTCCCATGGGAACACGCTCGGGTAATCTCGACCCCGCTATCGTAGAGTTTCTTTGCAACAACGAAAACCTCACTCCCAGCGAATGCCTCAACATACTTAACAAGAAGTCCGGTGCTCTCGGTCTTTCCGGCGTTTCCAGCGACTACCGTGACCTCACCGCAAAGGCAAACGAGGGCGACTACCGCTCCAAGCTCGCTATTGATATCTTCAGATACAATATCATCAAGCTCATCGGCTCCTACACGGCAGCCCTCGGCGGTGCAGACGCTATCGTATTTACCGCAGGCGTAGGCGAAAACGACGCAGACCTCCGCTCGTTCGTATGTAAGCAGCTTGCATACCTCGGAATCACCATCGACGAGGAAAAGAACAAGCTCCGCGGCGAAACGGTTGAGATCTCCACTCCCGATTCGAAGGTGAGAGTATTCGTAATTCCCACAAACGAAGAGCTCGTTATCGCAAGAGATACCGAAGAAATCGTATCCGCGCTTTAATAAGGATAAACAAAATCACCGCTTTCATAACGAAAGCGGTGATTTTTATAAGAAGAATACACAAAAACAGCTTGACGTGACGCCAAGCTGTTTTTGTTATTAATTCAGCGGGTAGGTTTTATCGCCGAAGAATACGTGATAAAGAAGATAAATCGCGTCGCTCGCATCAACCGTATCGTCTCCGTTGAAGTCACAAGGTTGATCTACGGGATATTGCCCATCACCGAAGAATACGTTGTAAAGAAGATATATTGCGTCTTTCGCGTCTACTCCTTCTTCGCCGTCAATGTCGCCGGCTACGTAATCGTGAACGTATATAACACCTGCAACCTCACTCACGGCATCCTCTGTTTTTCCGGTAGCAGTGTCATCGGAGTAAAACTCAAAAAGTATCTCATTTGCGCCTAAAAATGCATTTTCCTCAATTTTGAGCTCAAGACTAAGAACTATACCATTAGGATTAATTTCTTCGTCATTCACCCATACGCCTTGGAGAGTGGAAACATTTATTCCGTCAATTAAGCTCTCAATCTCCCAACAAGTATTCTTGCCTTCTATCAAGCTAATTCCCTCCGGAAGTGTAAGTTCAAAGCTAAGAGCATCCGTCAAGGATGCATTCATAAGATCAACGGTAAGAACGACCGTATCACCGAAAGTTGCGGTTGCAGAAGACATTACTGCTGTTACGCCTACAATTACTCCTTTACCACATATCTGACAGGCCACATCTACTATGCTATGAGGCGCTTTATCCGTTTTATTGCCGCAAACAGTGCACTCGTGCCAATGTTCTGCGCTATTATTTAACCATTCATTGCTGTAGCTATGCGTTATTTTACGAATATAACCGCAAACATTACAAGTCGTATCGCAAGCGTTATCAAAGCCGTGTTCTGTGATCTCTGTTTTGCTATCACAACCTGTACACTTACGCCAATGCTCATCTCTGTTATTTAACCACTCATCGCTGTAATCATGTTCGTGTACGGCTACGCTGAAATACATTACCGCCGTTAACTCTCCGCCGACTCCGTCGGAATTATACGCTCTCATTTGATATCGATACTTTCCTGCCGGCAAAACTCCGAGAGATTTTGAATTGCCCGTAAAATCACCGTCAATTATTGTTGCATTTGTTGTATCGTTTCTTACTGTCAAACCATACTTTACTGCATTTGTTGCACTTTTCCAAGTGATAACGACCTCTTCAGAACTAGAGAATATCTTATTATTTACTATCGTAATTTCAACTTCACCCGGGAGCTTTGATTCTTGAACGTTTTCAGAATTAATGCTGACTTTAGTTTTATCGAAAGTGTAATGAACAGACCCCTTGTGAGCAATTATTGCCTCTAAAGTAGCACCTGCCGTGCTTGTAGGAAAATTGTCAGCGGGGTTGTTAACAATACGTCCCTGTGTATGACCGGGCGAAGTAGCCCACGGATTCGAAGAATTCCATAACTCGTATGTATCTAATCCGTTAAGTCCTTTGCCCGACGCACCAAGTACTATGCCGAAATGCAAATGAACACCGCTTCCGTTTCCACTGCCACCGGTATATCCTATAAGATCTCCTGCGTTTACGTGCTGTCCTGATTGCAAAGATGTGTTAAATTTACTCAAATGCTGATATGCTGAATAATACGCCTGACCGTTTCCTATATTATGCTCAATTACGACATAATATCCTCTGTCGTGCGAATTTGAGCCGCCTGTATAATACTTACCGGAAGCTGCCGCATATACCGGCGTGCCACTCGGAGTTGCCAAATCTATGCCGTTGTGTCCTTTTTGTCCGCTATGAGAACTGTCCCCCCACGATGTATGTGCAGTGCCGCACAAAACACATTTGTCATAACCGGGGCAGCAACACCAATCACTAAATTTTTGATAATACTCTTTTGCTACGGGGAAAAGCCAAGTACCGTCATCACGTGTGACAAGCGATCCATCGGAATTTGATGTTGAATTTACCGTGAAATGCATAAGGCTTGACAATTCGCCCCAACCGGTGTCGTTGTAACCTCGCACCTGCCAACGGTACTTGCCCGAAGCGAGCTTTCCTAAATTTAAAGTGCTTTCACTTATGTCACCATCAAAAACTGTCGCATTTGTTTGATCGTTAACAACGGTTATACCGTAGTAGTCCGCACCGTCAAGTTCCCAAGAAAGTACCACGTTTTCATCGGACGTAAAGGCAGAAGAGGAAGTTATTTTGGGTGCAGACAGTTTTGAAGAAGGTGTAGTATCGTTTTTATAATTCGGTCTAACATATATTATTTTTACATCACCGGTACTCACATAATGCGGTTCACCTCCATAATTTGCTGATATGAACTTGTCTACTCGTCCGCTTCTGTTTCCCTCGATGCTATAAGTGCTATCCAATGCAATTCCAACATGAGAATAAGCATCACTATAATTTCCAACTGTACATTTTGTGCAACGATAGAATATCAAGTCACCGGCAATTGGCTCTGTTACAACTGTACCTCCGCATGAAATCACACCGTTGTATAACTGTCTGCAACCGGCATATCTCGGTATTATAGAACTGGAAATCCCTGCCTGTTCAGCGCACCATAGAACAAAATATGCACACCATTCAGCAGTGCTTTGAGCATATTTGTTGTATCCATTGGAGTTTTCTTTGTATCCTATCTGTGTGTTTGCAACGCCTAAGATGTCATCACGCTGATTACCGGTATTATTATACGTGTTTTCATAGCTATTGACATTTCCCGAAGACAGATTCACTTTAGTTGCATAATCAAGGCATACCCAACCACTTACACCGTTGCAGGTCGTATATCCCCAAATGCCATTGACATCTGTAACAACGAAATTAGTACCTTGAGCAATAGCTCCTACTATCGAATTGGATGTTGAAGCACCGGAGCGAATATTCAAACCGTTATATTCGCTGGGGGTGTACGTACCGGTTGTATAGCTTGAAGACGGAGTTTGCTTTGCGCTTAATTTTGCATGAGTTTTTACCATTTCGTTACTCGCTTTACAAAATGCATAGAAAAGGGTGTTCATATTCGAGTTGTATGATTCATTATAAAAAGCTGAATGGTTTATAAATAAATTATCTTGACCTTCATCGTAAACATCCTTAATAGCACTATAAAAATCGCCGATTAAATTCAAGAATTCATCATCAAATGAGTCAAAAATACTCTCTATAAGGCTATCAGTGAGATTTTTAAACGTAACATTTGCTCCGTCCAAAATACTTGTACCGTTACTTAACATGTCTTCTAAAGTAACGTCACAAATCTTTTGTGCCATATTCTCGCTGGCTTTAAGGCTAGCAAAATCAAAGAAGAACTCTTCCAACTGTTCATAATCATAAATATTGATTGGATATTCAAATACATTCTTTTTGTGATTGTAGTACTTTGTTACGTATGCAGCGGCATCTATAATACCGGCAGATAATAATGCCGCCTTTGCGGCTTCTACAGTATCAAACGAGTTTATTCCAAAATCTATAACGTCGTCTATAACTGCATCATAATCTTGATTTGCAAGATCAAAAGTGGTTTTTATTGCAGCAACCGCAGCACTGCCCAAATAGCTTGCTATTTGTACGTTATTTATCCACACTTCGCAAGCCTCAACCATATTTATTAAATATCTGTCACTATTACCGGAAATCGTATTTCTATTTAAATTAACTAAGTTGTTTTGAACTAACACTTTAACCGCATTTAGTTTCTTCAATAAGGCAGTATCCGTAACTACATTTCCGGATACATCAACAAAAAATTCTGTTCCTGCTGTAACACCGTTATAGGCACTGTTTAATGTTGCTCCGTAGTATTTTTCCCCGCATACCGTATATGCAATAGAATTCTTTGTGTACGACAAATCATCTGCACCGAGCGCAATAATCTGCGTAAACAATGGTGTGATCATGAATATTGCCAATAAAAACGCCAAAATTTTTCTCATTTTTTACTCCTTTTTGTATTTTTGTCTTATGACAGGACAATATTAAGTGAAAAACAGTATATCATTAATTTTGTCCTATGTCAAGACAAAAGGAGCGATTTTATGGCGAGAATTATCGACGGTGCTGAAATGAACATGATAGGCAAAAAGCTCAAAAAACTGCGTATCGAGCGAAAAATGAGCCAGCAAGCGTTGTCAAACAAGCTTGAAATGCTCGCGATATACGTCTGCAGAGGCTCAATATCACGCATTGAGGATAAACAACGCACGGTAACGGATATCGAGCTTTACGGTCTTGCAAAAGTATTAGGTGTCTCCATTGAAGAACTTTACGAAAACGACTAAACGAATATAAAAGCAAAATCACCGCTTTCGTTATGAAAGCGGTGATTTTTGTGTTAGCGAGAGCAAGGCTCACCCTACATTATTTCTTTTTTGATGTAAAGGCAAGATAGCTCCGTACAAGCCCGTGATGACGGTGAGAAGTACCGCCGTGAGTATACGCTCTGTCGAAGTAATACCCGCCTCGTTTGCGAATACGCTCAGCGCATTGAATATTCCGTGAGACGCTATGCACACGAGCAGACTCTTTGACGTGTAATATATCATCACAAACATGAAACCGGCGGCGGTGGCGTATACCACCTGCAAAAGATTCGGCAAAAGCTCTGCTCCCGAACCGTTTACGAGATTTATGATATGCCCTATACCGAAGGTCAGGCTCGACACGATGACTGCCGCCTTGAGGTTATCCTTCCGCATAGCCTCAAACAGCAAGCCTCGGAAGATGAGCTCCTCCAAAAATCCGACGCAAAGCATCGACAAAATATAGAAAACAGTCTCGGCTATGCCGTAACTAAGCGTGACGCCGTGCCAAAGATTGACGGTAAACATTATTACAATCGGCACGTAGTATAACATCGAGCGTGCAGACGTTTTTGGCTTACAAAGTCCGTATTCTTCGAAAAGTCCGTTTTTATGTAAAAACAACAGTAATACCGCCGAAAGGAATACGCCTATTACAAGCGTCACGGACTTTTCCGCACCGACGAGCGCGGAAAGCGTATCGCCCGCCGACATAAGAACGCAATACGCTATTATCCACGCAAGAGCAAACCAAAGCTTGCTTTTACTATATAACTTTTTTAGCATTTTACTTCCTCCCAGCGCTCCCTCGTCATAAGCATAACGTGGCCCGTGCGAATTTCGCCAAGGAGCCTCACTTCAACGCCCTCTGTGGTGTGATGATAGACAAAACCGAGCTTTTCCTGCACCCGTCGGCTTCTTTCGTTTCCATCGTAGTAGCCGCACCAGATTCGGCTCAAGCTGAGTTCTTCAAAGGCGTAGCGTAGCATCTCCCGCGCAGCTTCGGGTATGAACCCTTTGCCCCAAAACGGTTTGCCTATCCAATATCCGAGCTCGTATTCGTCGTCCTTTTCGGCAAGGTCGGCGCGGTGAAAGCCGATACTTCCTATGGGTTTTCCGTCTTCTTTTTTGCAAACGGCGTACGTTTCAGGCGCGCAAAGCACCGTGCGTATTATCTCGCGGCTGTTTTCAACGCTTGTATGTACCGGCCAGCCGGCAATCGGACCCACATCAGGATCTTTCGCATATTCATATAAACTTTCCGCATCCGCTTCTTCCCAAGGGCGAAGTGTCAGCCTCTCTGTATGCAAAACCATAATAAACTCCATTCCGCCGCCTTTCAGTTGTCGGCACAAACATTAATGAAATATCTATCCTTCCATTTCCTGATTACTCTTTATTCTGATATTATATCACAATATCTCCTGTTTTTCAGTATTGTGTCTAATCCGTCACCAGAATATCATCAATCTTCACACCCAGAACGGCTGCCAGAATCACCAGATTATCAATTGTAGGCAACGCTGTTCCGTGCTGCCACTTGTAAATAGCCTGCGGTGTTGCAAAACCGAATACATCCTGTAAATCTTTCACGGAAACACCTGCT
>CALCTE010000039.1 GCA_937893885.1 uncultured Clostridia bacterium
GACGGAAATACGAAAATCTACGTTAACCCCACCGGACGCTTTGTAGTAGGCGGTCCCATGGGCGACAGTGGACTTACGGGAAGAAAGATCATTGTTGATACATACGGCGGATACGCTTGCCACGGCGGCGGCGCATTCAGTGGTAAGGATCCCACAAAGGTTGACAGAAGCGCGGCTTATGCGGCAAGATATGTTGCGAAGAACATCGTTGCGGCAGGTCTTGCAAAGGCTTGTGAGATCCAGCTTTCATACGCTATCGGTGTTGCACGTCCCCTCTCCGTTTACATTGATACGAGAGGAACGAACACCATTCCCGTTGAAGAAATCGAAAAGAGAGTTGCGGCAAACTTCGATTTCCGTCCCGCAGCTATCATCGAATACTTCGATCTTC
Source organism: uncultured Clostridia bacterium (assembly GCA_937893885.1). Lineage (GTDB taxonomy): Bacteria > Bacillota > Clostridia > Oscillospirales > CAG-272 > CALCTE01. The sequence goes on from CALCTE010000039.1 coordinate 392, forward strand.
GCAGACCTATTTACAAGAACACCGCTGCATACGGTCACTTCGGCAGAACCGATGTTGAGCTTCCTTGGGAAAAGACCGACCTTGCAGAAAAATTAAAGTAAAATCAAAGGGAGCTTTCAAAAGCTCCCTTGTTTTTTTAGAGGAATTATGTGGATCATTGGAATTATTTTAGGTATCATTCTTCTTTGCGCATTATTCGTATGGGGCTTTTGCGAATACTTTTTCAAAAAGTCATTCGCAAGGGTTGAAAGAGACGAAATGGATAAAACTGTCACGGATTTTGACGAGAAATTTAAAAAAGGTCATCTTTCAAAGCATTACCCCGAAATTTTGCACGGCAGAGATTTTATGAAAAACACGCCGTATGAGGAAAAGTATATCACCTCGCATGACGGATATAAGCTCTATGCAAGGCACTATAAGACAGCGTCGCCTCGAGCGACAGTTATACTTTGCCACGGCTTTCGAAGCCACGGCACTCACGATTTTGCGATGATAGTAAAGCAGTATTTAAAGCGAAATTTTGACGTGCTCCTTATATCTCAAAGGTCCCACGTTGAAAGCGAGGGGAAATACATAGGTTTCGGTCAGCTTGAGCGCTTCGATATCAAGGCTTGGAGAGAAAGTATAGACGGCCCCGTGCTTCTTCACGGGCTTTCTATGGGTGCGACCTCCGTACTTCTTGCCGCAGAGCTTCCCGAAGTATCGGATAGCATAATCGGCGTTATCGCCGACTGCGGCTTTGACAACGCAAAAGATGAGTTTATCCACGTTGCGCGTGACATGATGAAGATACCCGTGCACCCCGCAGTTGATATTATCTCGTATATGACAAAAAAGCGCATAGGTCTTGATGCCTCACTTCGAATATCGGAGCACGTAAACGATATCAAGGTACCGCTTCTTCTCATTCACGGCGAAAAGGACGATTTTGTGCCCTTTGAAAATACAAGGCGCATCTACGATGCCTTCAATGGTGAAAAGTATATCTTTACGCAAAAAGAAGCAGGGCACGCTATGAGCTATCTTGAGGACATCGACGGCTGCACTGCCGCTTTAGATGAATTTTTAAATAAGCTTCCCGTTTAATATAAAAATTATAGCTCCGCGTTTGCGGAGCTATAATTTTTATGCGTTTTTACAAAATTCTTCCAAATATTTAATTTGAACCTCAACAGATGCAGTACCCGTGCCGCCCGCAGATATTCTGCTTTCAACGCAAGATTTGAGGTCGATAGCTTCATAAAGGTCTTTTTCGAACATTTCGCAAAAAGCCTTATATTCTTCTATCGTGACTTCTTCAAGCACCTTGCCGTTTTTCACGCAGTATCCGACTATCTCGCCGACAGCCTTATACGCACTTCTGAAAGGCATTCCCTTCTTCGTTAAGTAGTCCGCAAGGTCGGTTGCGTTTATAAAGCCTTTTTGCGCCGCCGAAAGCATATTTTCTTTGCAGACCTTCGCCGTTCTTATCATCGGCGGGAAGACCTCAAGGCATTTTTTGACGGTATCGACACCGTCAAAAATGCTTTCCTTGTCCTCCTGCATATCCTTGTTGTATGCAAGCGGAAGTCCTTTAAGGACTGTCAGAATGCCCATAAGATCGCCATATACGCGTCCCGTCTTGCCGCGCACAAGCTCGGCTATGTCGGGGTTTTTCTTTTGAGGCATAATGCTTGAGCCTGTGGTGTAGGAATCATCAAGCTCAATAAAATGGAATTCCCAGCTCGACCAAAGGATTATCTCCTCAGAAAAACGCGAAAGATGCATCATAACGGTTGCGAATGCCGCTAGAAGCTCTATGCAAAAATCTCTGTCGGATACTCCGTCAATGCTGTTTAAGGCTATTGTGTCAAAGCCGAGCTTTTCGGCTTCGAAATATCTGTCCGTATCATAGGTCGTGCCTGCAAGAGCGCAAGAGCCGATGGGGCTTACGTTCATTCTCTTTACGGCGTCCTTTATACGCGAGATATCTCTCGTAAACATCATTGCGTAAGCAAGAAGATGGTGGGCAAAGCTTATGGGCTGTGCTCTTTGAAGATGGGTGTAACCCGGACATATAGTCGTCACGTTCTCTTTCGCCTTATACAAAACGGCGAGAATGAGCTCTTTTATAAGTCCGATTATCTCCGATGATTCGTCGCGAAGATAAAGCCTTATATCCGTTGCAACCTGATCGTTACGGCTTCTTGCGGTATGAAGTCTCTTGCCTACGTCGCCTATGCGCTTGGTAAGCTCCGCTTCAACGAACATATGAATATCCTCGGCAGCCATATCTATTTCAAGTTTTCCACTGTTGATATCGTCAAGTATGGACGTAAGTCCGTCAATTATTTCGGCAAAATCGCTTTCTGTAATGATACCCTGTTTTGCAAGCATCGAAGCGTGTGCAATAGATCCTTTTATATCCTGAGCATACATTCTGCTGTCAAAATGTATCGACGAATTGAAATCGTCAGCAAAGCTGTCAAGCTCTTTTAGAAACCTTCCCGACCACATTTTTTCCATAGTTATTTATACACAGTTTGCCCACCACAAATATTGCGGTAGGCAAACTTCTCCTTATAGGGATTACTTTTGTTTATTTTTATTAGCCTGATTTACCTGAGCCTGAACCTTTATAGGAAGTCCAAACAAATTGATAAATCCTGTTGCATCAGCTTGGTTGTAAACGTGATCCTCACCGAAGGTAGCTATCTCTTCGGAATAAAGTGAGTAATCACTCCAAGCACCTGCCTTGATCATATTACCCTTGCAAAGCTTAATACGAACCTTACCGGTAACGTTCTCCTGAGTCTTTTCAA
>CALCTE010000040.1 GCA_937893885.1 uncultured Clostridia bacterium
ACTGAACGCGGTATCCGGTATTGACGTGAACCTGACCGTTATCATCGATCCACGGCACACGGAACTTGATCTGCCGTTCCGGATTGACCAGACGTTCCAGCAGCGCATCGCGTCGGAACTCTGGCTCATTGGCATCAACAACCGGACGGAGAGAATCAAGAACTTCCTTGACTGCCTGATGGAATTCCGGCTCATTGGGATTTTCTCTGATTACCCGTTCGATTACTTCATCAACGTATGACATACTGTTTCCTCCCTTGTGAAAAAGAAAATGGCGTACTGCCCGATAGTTAGTATCTCCCATCGGTACAGACGCCATTGCCTGAATCACCTGTAAAATTGAATTTTTCTGTCTGAATGTAAAAAACGTCCTTGAGTATACCTGCACTCAAAGACGCCATTGCCTTTACGCACGATAGTATACACCCCAAAAAAACGTTTGTCAACCCCTTTCTGCAAGTTTTTTTGGAAATCCTGCAAATTTTCCGGTTTATTGGAAAATCCCCTTGACAAAATGCAGGATATGGTATATACTATACATGAATGAGCAAAGGCGTTCATTTCTGTACAGAACACATTCTGTATCGAAATGAGCGCCTTTTCTGTTTATTATTCTCCGAAAGGAAAGGAACCGATATGAAAGTAGAAGGCCAAGTACGAATCCCCTCCGGATGTGCAATTGCAGCTGTCATTTCCAAAGAAGGAAACAGAATGTCCGGCGAGATGATTTATAATGCAATGAAGCCGATGCACGACCGTTCCAACGGACTTGGCGGCGGTTTTGCCGGTTACGGCATCTATCCCGAATATAAAGAATTTTACGCATTACATATGTTTTTTGACTCCCGCACAACACGTAAGGAATGCGAGGTATTCTTAAAGGAACGCTTTGAGATTGTAAAGAGTGAGATTATTCCCACGCGTACCATTCCTGCTATCACAGACGAGCCGATTATTTGGAGATATTTTGTTGCTCCGTTGAAATCTCTGCTCTCTTCGATGCAGCTTGACGAAAAGGAGTTCGTCGCCCGAACGGTCATGAAGATCAACACCGAAATGAAAGGCGCTTATGTCTTTTCCAGTGGCAAGAATATGGGAACCTTCAAAGCAGTTGGTTTTCCGGAGGATGTGGGTGTCTTTTATAAATTGGAGGAATACGAAGGTTATTCCTGGACGGCACACGGTCGGTATCCCACCAACACTCCCGGCTGGTGGGGCGGCGCACATCCTTTCACTCTGCTCGACTGGTCTATCGTCCATAACGGCGAGATTTCTTCCTACGATGCCAACCGCCGTTTTATTGAGATGTTCGGATATAAATGTACTCTGCAGACAGATACCGAGGTCATCACCTATATTATGGACTATCTTGTGCGCGTACAGGGGCTTACGCTCGGTGAAGCTGCAAGCGTTGTTGCCGCACCGTTTTGGAGCACCATAGCAGGAAAGTCCGATTTGGAGGATAAGGAAAAACATACCTTCCTGCGTACTGTATTTCCGAGTTTGCTTATTACCGGGCCGTTTTCTATCGTTCTCGGCTTTAACGGCGGACTTATGGCACTGAATGACCGTCTCAAGCTCCGTTCTATGGTAGTCGGTGAAAAGGATGACAAGGTTTTTATCGCCAGTGAAGAAGCGGCAATCCGCACGATGGAACCGAATGCAGAAAACATATGGGCACCTGCCGGCGGAGAGCCGGTAATCGTTAAGGTAAAGGACGGTGCATATTGAAATGAGTGTAGAATTTATATATCCCGAATTTGAAGTAATCAGAAATACCGACCGTTGTATCGCCTGCCGTGTATGTGAAAGGCAATGTGCAAATGAAGTTCACACCTTTCTTGAAGAAAAAGGTGTGATGATGGCTGACGAGACCAAGTGTGTCAACTGTCAGCGTTGTGTATCTCTCTGTCCGACAAGAGCACTGAAAATCGTAAAAAGCGATTGTGTTCTCCGAGAAAACGCCAACTGGCAAAACGATACGATTAAAGAAATCTATAAGCAGGCAAACAGCGGCGGTGTCCTGCTCTCCTCGATGGGCAATCCGAAGCCGTTGCCTGTATATTGGGACAAGATCCTGATCAACGCTTCACAGGTGACAAATCCACCCATCGACCCTCTTCGTGAACCGATGGAAACCCGTGTATTTTTGGGTAAAAAGCCTGAAAAAGTTCAGCGTGACGAAGACGGAAAATTAAAATGCGAACTGCCGCCGCAGATTGAACTCTCTATGCCGATTATGTTCTCGGCAATGAGCTACGGTTCCATCAGTTATAACGCTCACGCTTCTCTTGCCCGTGCCGCTACGGAGCTTGGTATTCTTTATAATACCGGTGAAGGCGGTTTGCACGAGGATTTCTATGTTTACGGTGAAAACACCATCGTTCAGGTGGCGAGCGGACGTTTCGGCGTTCACGAGGACTACTTAAAAGCTGGTGCTGCCATTGAAATCAAAATGGGACAAGGAGCAAAGCCGGGTATTGGAGGACATCTGCCGGGCGCAAAGATCGTTGGCGATGTATCTCGTACCAGAATGATTCCCGAAGGTTCAGACGCTATTTCTCCGGCTCCACATCACGATATTTATTCCATAGAAGACCTCCGTCAGCTTGTGTTCTCGCTGAAAGAGGCTACAGAATATAAAAAGCCTGTCATTGTAAAGGTTGCCGCCGTACATAACATTGCCGCCATTGCAAGCGGTATTGCAAGAAGCGGTGCAGATATTATCGCTATCGACGGCTTTCGTGGCGGCACAGGTGCGGCACCAACCCGTATCCGCGATAACGTCGGTATCCCGATTGAACTTGCTTTGGCTGCGGTAGATCAAAGACTTCGTGATGAAGGTATCCGAAACAATGTGTCTCTTGTTGTCGGCGGCAGTATCCGCAGTGCGGCGGATGTTGTTAAGGCGATTGCTCTCGGTGCGGATGCCTGCTATATTGCAACAGCGGCATTACTTGCTCTCGGCTGTCATCTTTGCCGTACCTGTCAGAGCGGTAAATGCAACTGGGGTATCGCAACCCAGCGCCCTGAGCTTGTCAAGCGTCTCAATCCCGATATGGGCAGTGAGCGTCTTATCAATCTGATGAACGCATGGCGGCACGAAATAAAAGAACTGATGGGCGGTATGGGGATCAACTCCATCGAGGCTCTTCGCGGTAATCGCCTGATGCTCCGTGGAGTGGGACTTACAGATAAAGAACTTGAGATCCTCGGCATCTCTCATGCGGGAGAGTGAGGGAATATTATGAGTAAAACATTAAAACTTGTCATTTCCGCGTTAATGGCTTCAATGGCATGTGTTGCAACAATGGTTATAAAAATCCCTATACCCGCTACGGGTGGATACATTAACCTTGGCGACTCTATTGTACTTTTATCGGGTGTCGTGCTCGGTCCATTATACGGCGGACTTGCAGCAGGTCTTGGTTCAGCACTTGCAGATCTGCTTGGCGGATATGTTGCTTTTGCTCCCGCAACCTTTATAATAAAAGCACTTATGGCCGTAGTAACAGGATTGATTATACGAACAAATCCCCAAAAACATATAGTGAACTTTGTTTTTGCAAGCCTTATATCTGAAATAATTATGATTTTGAGCTACTTTGCATTTGAAGCAACAATTATGGGTTATGGTTTAGCTGCAGCAGGAGCCATCCCCGGGAATGCCATTCAAGGAACTGCAGGAATCGTAATTGCAACAATGTTAATGCCAATTCTCGGCAAGCTTAATCTTTCTCCGTTAAGAAAAGACAAGCCTGCCCCGAAACGGAGGAATGATGAACAGTGAAACGAGTATATGTAAATGAAGAGTGGTGCCTTGGCTGCCACTTATGTGAATATAACTGTGCTTTTGCCAATTCCGGTATGACCGATATGGCAACGGCACTCAAAGGCAAACCGATCTATCCGAGGATCCACATAGAAGGCAACGAAAAAATATCATATGCGGTTTCCTGCCGTCATTGCGAGGATCCTATGTGTGTCAAAAGCTGTATCGCAGGTGCAATCACACGCGAGGACGGTTTAATTCACATTGACCAAAGTAAATGCGTGGGCTGCTATACCTGCATATTGGTATGCCCTTACGGTGCACTTGCATCAAACGAAAACGGCGTTATGCAGAAATGCGAGCTTTGCTTGCAAAATTCCTGCGGTGCTCCCGCTTGTGTAAAAGGCTGCCCGAACAATGCTATCGTCTATGAGGAAAGGGGCGATGAAAATGGCTGAATACATAATCATCGGTAACGGAGTTGCCGCTGTGGGTTGTGTTGAAGGTGTTCGAAGCATTGACAAAACCTCACCCATTACGGTTGTTTCCGAAGAACCCTACCCCGTTTACGGTCGCCCTCTTATTTCCTACTATCTTGAAAAAAAGACGACCCTTGATAAAATGAATTACAGAAAGCCCGACTTTTACAGCTCAAACGGCTGCCGTGTCCTCTACGGAAAAAAAGCTGTGAAAATTGACAAGGACGAAAAGAACATTCTCCTTGATGATAGAACAGTGCTTCCCTATACCTCTGTCTGCGTGGCTACCGGTTCTGCTCCTTTTATTCCACCGATCAAGGGACTCGAAACAGTACAAAATAAATTTTCCTTTATGACCTTGAACGATGCCCTCTCGCTTGAAAAGGTACTCACTAAGGATAGCAAAGTGTTGATCGTTGGCGCGGGTCTGATTGGACTCAAATGTGCCGAGGGAATCTCGGGGCGTGTCGGCTCTGTCACGGTCTGTGACCTTGCTACAAGAGTGCTTTCCAGCATTCTTGACGAGGAATGTGCCGCGCTAATGCAGGCACGTCTTGAAGAAAACGGTATCAAATTTATGCTTGGCGATACAGCCACAGAGTTTAACGGAAATAAAGCCACGATGAAAAGCGGTGCTACTGTCGAATTTGATATTCTCGTCATGGCGGTCGGAGTACGCGCCAATACAACTCTTATAGGAGAGCTTGGCGGCGAGGTAAACAGAGGCATTCTCGTGAATGAGCAAATGCAGACCTCCCTCTCGGACGTTTATGCGGCCGGAGATTGCACCGAGGGAATGGATATTTCTCTCGGAGATCGCCGTGTACTCGCCATTCTTCCCAATGCTTATATGCAGGGACATACCGCAGGTGTGAATATGGCAGGCGGTAACGAGGTGTTTGATAAAGCAATTCCCATGAACTCCATCGGGTTCTTCGGATTGCATGCGATCACGGCGGGAAGTTATTTTGGGGAGAGTGACGGTGGTGAGATGTACGAAGAAAAAGGCAACGGAACACTCAAGCGTCTGTTTACCAAAGACGGCGTTCTGACGGGCTTCATTCTGATCGGACAAGTGGAACGTGCCGGAATTTATACGTCTCTCATTCGTGAAAAGGTGCCGATTGATACGATAAATTTCGATATTTTGAAAAAAAATCCAACTTTATTCGCATATTCACAAAATCAGCGTAGAAAAATGCTCGGAGGTGTGGTATAATGATATGTATTGATGCAAAAAGGCTTGACTTTGCCACTCTCAACGAAAATCTCCGCAGTGCCGAAGGTGAATTTGAAATTTTGAACTGCTGCGGTCAAAGATTTATCGCCGCGGGAATGTCGGATAAAGCCATCACAATCACGGGTACGCCCGGAAATGCGCTTGGTGCTTACCTCAACGGTGCGGCAATTCGCGTGAAAGGCAATGCACAGGATGCAGTCGGAGATACAATGAATGACGGTTACATCGTCGTTGAAGGCAATATCGGAGATGCCGCAGGGTATGCCATGCGCGGCGGTAGAATCTACGTAAAAGGCAACGCCGGTTATCGCGCAGGAATCCATATGAAGGCATACGAGGACAAGGTTCCCGTTATGATCATCGGCGGCAAAGCGGGTAGCTTTCTCGGCGAGTATCAGGCAGGCGGCAGGATTATCGTTCTCGGTCTTACGGAGAATGATAAGCCGATCGTCAGCAATTTTCCCTGCACGGGAATGCACGGTGGAAAGATGTATCTGCGCTCGGATTGCTCAAATATTCGTTTTCCGAGCCAGGTCAGAGCCACACGCGCGACGAAAGCCGACCTTGACGAGATCAAACCTTATCTCACGGAATACTGTGCCCTTTTGGGACTTGAAGTAAACGATGTAATGAATGCAGAATTTACCGTTATTACGCCTGATACAAAAAATCCATATAAACAAATGTACGTTGCAAATTAAGGAAAGAAAGAGGTAGTGAAATGAAGTACACGAAAGAGGAAGTTATGCAATACGTAAAGGAGGAGGACGTGAAGTTTATCCGTCTTGCGTTTTGCGATATTTACGGCAAACAAAAGAATATTTCCATTATGCCGAGTGAGCTTCCTCGCGCCTTTAAGGACGGCATCGCTTTTGACGCATCTGCCATCCGAGGCTTCGGGGATGAAACTCACTCCGACCTAATGCTACACCCTGATCCGTCCACGCTCTCGGTGCTTCCATGGCGTCCCGAGCATGGGCGTGTGGTTCGTATGTTCTGTACGATCACCTATCCCGACGGAAGAATTTTTGAATGCGACACAAGAAGCATTCTGATCCGTGCTATTGACGATGCTAAAAAATGCGGAATTGCCTTTGATTTCGGTCCCGAGCTTGAATTTTATCTATTTAAGCTGGACGAGCTTGGCAACAAAACCGATACGCCTTATGACGAGGCAGGTTATATGGATATTGCTCCCGAGGATAGGGGCGAAAACATTCGCCGAGAGATCTGCCTGATGCTGGAACAGATGGGCATCCGCCCCGAAAGCTCACATCACGAGGAGGGGCCGGGACAAAACGAGATCGATTTCCGCTATTCCGATGCCTTGACTGCCGCAGATAACTCGCAGACCTTTGAAACCGTTGTAAAAACCGTTTCGGGCAGAAACGGTCTGTGGGCTGATTTCACGCCAAAGCCCTTGAAGGACAAAGCGGGAAACGGCTTTCACATCAATATTTCAGCGAACAGCGAAAAAGGCGAGGTATCGCTTTCACACATCATCGCGGGAGTGCTGGAATTCATTCCCGAAATGACCGCCTTTTTGAATCCCTCCGAGGCTTCCTATGAAAGATTCGGTCAAAGCAAAGCACCTGCCTATATTTCCTGGTCGGCTGAAAACCGCTCTCAGCTTGTTCGCGTTCCTGCCGCCGTTTACGAGCAGAAGCGCGTTGAGCTTCGTTCTCCCGACCCAACGGCAAACCCTTATCTTGCCTTTGCGCTTCTCATATATGCGGGACTGTACGGTATTCAGAATAATCTGACCCCGCCTCCCGCCTCCGACATCAACCTCTTTAAGGCAGACGAAGAAACATTGAGTCAGTTTAAGAAGTTGCCGGCTTCTCTTGATGAAGCGATTACCGTTATGAAAGAAAGCACATTTATTCGCAAACATCTGCCGGAGCAGATCATAGAGCTTTACAGCAGAAAACTCATCTGATAACAATCAAATCTACAGTGGAAGGAGGGAGTAATGTGAGCTTACAGGAACAGATTTACAGCGTTTTGGTCGTTTCTGCGTCCGACGCTTTCAATTCAGCACTTATCCCATTACTACCCGACTCCAAATTTGACCCCGTCCGTTTTGAAACGAGCGTCAATGCCGCTAAACGCGCTTTGGCAGACCGTACCTATGATTTTATCGTCATTAACTCTCCCCTTCCCGATGATGCAGGCGTTCGCTTTGCGATGGATCTTTCCGGGCTGAAAACCTCCGTAGCACTGTTAATGGTTCGCTCGGACGTTTACGCCACGACCTATAATCGGGTTGCGGAGTACGGAGTTTACGTTTTGCCAAAGCCAACCTCCAAGCCCATCGTGTCTCAGGCAATCGACTGGATGATCGCAACAAGAGAGCGGCTAAAGAAGTTTGAAAAGAAAACCGTGTCAACCGAGGAAAAGATGCAGGAGATCCGCATCGTCAACCGCGCAAAATGGGTTCTGATCGACAGCTTGAAAATGACAGAAGCGGACGCACACAGATACATTGAAAAACAGGCAATGGACCGCTGTATTTCCAAACGTGAAATTGCCGAAGAAATTATTAAAACCTATTCATAATACAGATTTAAGTTTATACAGAGCAAAGGCGTTCTGATTTTTTATCGGGATAACTTTGCTCTTTTTACGTGAGG
>CALCTE010000041.1 GCA_937893885.1 uncultured Clostridia bacterium
CCCTCTTTTGTTATGCGTTCTTCGCTATCTTTTTCATCTCCGCAATTTCCGCTTTCATGGTTTTGATCAGCTCTGCGAGCTTTTCTTCGCATTCCTCTCGTGTCTTGGCGTAGACATTCTTGGATATGCGTTTACCGTTGACTCTCGGCGTGAACCGCCCCTCGTAGAGGTGGTCGTTTATCATCGTCACGCATCCCGTGCCACTCTTTCTTATCTTGGGCTTATACGGCTCAAAAACCGTTTCTGTGGCGTTTTCGGGGATTGGCTCGTCACTTACCTTGGGAGGCGGCGGTTCGGGCATTTCTGCGTTTGTACCGCCGATCTCTCGATCGATTCTCACCGCCGCCTGCTGTTGCATCGTGTCGGTGATGTGGCTGTAGATGTTCAAGGTAGTTTCTGAGCTGATGTGACCTATCATTGCTGAAAGCGTTTTAATATCCATTCCGTTTTCAAGTGCCATGGTTGCGAAGGTATGGCGTAGGTCGTGGAAGCGTATCTTCTTGCAGTGAGAGCGTTCAAGGATCACTTGGAATCGGTGATACACCGCTGTGGGATTTCTCGGCTCTCCCTCTTTTACGGGTGATGGGAACATCCACTCGCCCTTGGTCTGCTTTTTCAGTTCTGCGAGAAGCTCCACCATATCGTGCGGAAGGAGGATGGTGCGTACCGAGGATTTTGTCTTGGGCACGGATATTTCCTTTGATGAGCCTATCTTTACGACCTGCCGTGTGATGCGAAGCTCTCCTGTCTGCAGATTAAGGTCACGCCATTTCAGCCCTATGATCTCCCCTCGGCGCATTCCCGTGGTCAGCTCGAGAAGGAACATTTCGTAGTAGCCTTCCTCTTTCGCTCGTGTAAGGAAGCGTAGGATCTCTGCCTGAGTCAGTACCTGCATTTCCTTTGCTTTCTTCGGTGGCAGTCTGCATCCGATTGCAGGATTGTTTGTGATCAAGCCCTCGGCAACCGCCTTTTCGAGTGCGGTTCGGCAGGTGGTGTGGCAGGAGCGTACCATTCTGTCGGACAAACCCTCGCCGTATTGCTCCACGAAGCGTTTGCGACCGCCTTTCTTCAGCCTTGCGTAAAATTGTTGTAGGTCGTTCTGCGTGAGCTTGTTCAGCGGTATCTTACCGATTTCGGGAATGATGTGCGTATAGATTCGCCCTTCATAGCTGAGTTGAGTAGTCAGCCTTATTTTCGGCTTGGAGAAGTTCTGATACCAGAAGTCCATCCAATCACTGAACGGCATATCGGGTTTGAGTCTGTCTGTCGTTCTTCCGCATTGTTCCTTGAGTGCTTGGAGCTTTTCTTTGCACTCGCCTTGGGTTTTAGCGGTAACGCTTTTTGTTTTTGGGTAGCCGTTGTCGGCATAACCGACAACAACTCTGCCTTCCCATCGTCCGTCTTTGCGTTGGAATATACTTCCTTCGCCGTATTTTCTTTTTGCCATATTTACTCCTTTAACATTATATTTTTCATCATAGTGCCTACCACCGCCGAGGCATTCCTCTGCATATCGCTCGTCACGTGAGTGTAGGTGTCGAGCGTGAAGCTTGCGTTGGTGTGACCGAGGATGCCTGACAGCGTTTTGGCATCGACACCGCCCTTCATCGCATGGGTTGCGAAGGTGTGGCGCAGGTCGTGGAAGCGTATCAACGGTAGCTCTGCGTGCTTGAGTATCACCTTCAACTTTCGATAGGCTGCTTCGGGGTGTATCGGCTGTTCGGGATTCAAGAATGCAGGAAACACCCATTCGGTGATCGCCGTTTGCTTACGCTTTAACAGTACCTCGCTGACACTCGGCGGCATAGTGATAACTCGAGTACCCGTGTTCGTTTTGGTTTCTCCGATATTTAAGCCACCGCCTTTCTTTGCGGATACCGACCTTTGCACTCGGAGCTTGTTGGCATCGAAGTCGATATCGCTCCATTTGAGTCCGCATATCTCGCCACGGCGTAAGCCTGTCATAACTTCCACGTAGAAGAAGTCACACCAATATTCTTCTTTTTTGATTTCTTCAAGGAATCGGTCGAGCTGTTCGTTGCCGAGGACTTGCTTCTCGGCATAATTCGTTTTCGGTATTGTTGTACCGTTTGTCGGATTCTTTGCGATAAGTCGTTCTCTGACTGCCGTATCCAAGGCTTCGTGAAGCATCATGTGGATCTTTCGCACTATGCTGTCGGCAAGCTCGTAGGTGCCAGCTCTGTTCGGCTTGACTCGACCTTCCTTTTTGATCTTGTTATAGAATTTTTGAAGCTCGGCGGTTGTGAGTGAGGACAGTTGTTTTTCTCCTATAAACCGCTTCACTTGGTTCTCGGTAAGGCATCTGTAGCTGTCAAGGGTGGATTCTCTGACGGTGAATATCATATACTCATCGAGCCACTTGTCCATCCACTCGCCGAGTGTCATTCGGCAATCTTCGGTGAGGTCAACGTCACGGTATAGGTCGAGAAGCTGATGGAGCTGCTTGAGGGCACTTTTCTGTGTCTTTGCGAATGCCGACTTATACATGGGTGAGCCGTCGTTCTTGTGTCCGATGATGATACGGGCTTCCCATCTGCCATCACTTCTTTTTCTGATAGTTCCGTCACCTTGCGGTCTGCGTTTGTTTGCCATATTATTTCGTCCTTTCTTCAGATTTTTGTTCGTACCACAAACATACCACAGGTTCAACTGAATATCCAGCGGGTGTCTGCAGAGTTATCAATTTGTTATCAATTACTTTTACCATGACATCGTATGCCCCTGTGCCTGTTTCTTGGCGCGGATCTCTCTGCGTTGCTTCTTGTCGATGCCGTGGTAGTTGACCTGATGCTCTTGCGCATACATATCCTCGGCTCTGTCATCGATGATATTACTTGCGTAGTAGAACAGGTCGCATACGCCGATTACTATTTGTGCATTGAGGTTATGCTCGATTGCTCGTATCGCTTCTTTTGCAGGCTCGTATCCGGCATCGGCTGCAAAGTTCATATACTCTTTGCCTGCTTCGTAGTCCTCGTACTGATAATAAAGCAGTAGCCCGACTCTCGTCTGTGTCCACTCATCTTCCACGGCAGAACGCTCGAACCACGATCTTGCTTCTTCACGATTACCTTCCTCGAACAGTATTTTGCCGTAGGCATATTCTGCTTGATGGCATCCGTGTTCCGCGGCTCGCCTGAGATACTCCTTCGCATCCTCGGGAGATTTGTCTCGAAGGTGCTTTGCGTATTCGTACTCCGCATAGCCGAACTTTGCATCTGCCGCCATGCGAAGATATTTCATTTTATCGCTTGGCGTTTCATCAAACTTTCCGTCACGGTAGGCTTTATAAATGAGATAAGCGGAGAGCGAGTTTCCATTGTCCGCCGCCATCTGTAGCCAATACTCAGCGTTTTCCATATCGTCGGTCTTTTCAAGGTAGTACCTGCCGAGGCGATAGTAACCGATGGGATCATCGTATGCGTTGGCGTAGCGGTAGAGGTAATCGAAATCGTCTGCGTGTTCCTTCAGCTTGGAATAATCATGAGCCACCGCATAGTCGGGCTGATCGGGTGGGATGTGAATATCTCTTACCGCGCTCACCACGGCGTTGCGAATGGATTTGAATTCTTCGTTTTCATCGATGGGAATTTTGGTAGGTCTTGTGTCGGTATAGGTGCGGACGGTTTCGCATTTATAACCGTACCACGCTTCGTAAAGCTGTGAGAGCTGCGGATCGTTTCCAAGCATTTTTACAATCTCATTTACCAAGGCTTTCGTTTCTTTCGGCAGGTAACCGTACACCTTTTTGCCTTTGTGCTTCTGAAGTTTCTCGAAGAGCAACTGCATTTTCATCACAAGCTCGGGAGAGACAGCGTGGTCGCCGTTTTTAATTTCGGCGACCACTTTTGCGATAATGTTTTTATATTTTTCTTTGAGGTCATCTCTGACCTCGGTCTGCTTTTTATAGATTGAGGTCAGCTCCTGACGGAATATATCCGTAGCAAAGGTCTGCTTGAGATTGTGGATACCTTCTCGTGAGAGGAACGGTTCGCGCGGTTCTTTCGACCATACCATAATGTGAACGTGAGGATTTTTCTCCTTGTTATGATAGGCGGCATACCAACGGAGATTGCTCGGGAGAATGTGCATCTCTTTTGCGATATCGTTTCTGTGAGAGCGAAGGAGATTCATCCATTGCTCCGCAGAATTATATCCGAGCCGTTCCGCATCCTCACGCTTGAGGGAAACAATAATACCCCAAACATTTCCGGGATACTCGTCGATCTCACGGCTTACGGCGGAGAGATTTATTTGCACACCCTCGTCCGAGAAGAGTCCGTGTGAGCCTTGTCGCTCTCCGATATATCCGAGCATTCCGCTTCGCAATTTTTCCACGCCCTCGCGCGTTGCAATATACTGTGCGTAACCGCCGCGCGACTGTCCTGACTCGGTTCGGTGTCCGGGCTTATAGTACGGAGCTTTGAATATTAATTTTGCCATTTGTTACCCCTTACTTGAAGCGTTCTTCCATGCGGATTGTGCCGTTGGTTTCGGATACTTCACGGATGCTGTCAAGCCGATACGATTTGAGGACATCGGGATCATA
>CALCTE010000042.1 GCA_937893885.1 uncultured Clostridia bacterium
CACGTACCGCTTTCAGCTGAGGCACAGGCAGAAGCAAGATTCCTTATGCTTGCAGCAAATAACCTTCTTAAGCCCGCAGACGGAAGAGCCGTTGCTATTCCGTCGCAGGATATGATACTCGGCTCATATTATCTTACTCTCGATAAGCCCGGCGAAAAGGGCGAGGGAATGATATTCCGCGACTATAACGAGGCTGTAATGGCTTATGAAAACGGTGAGCTTGAGCTTCACGCACGCATTAAGATCTTTGAAACAAGAGAGGTTAACGGCGAAACGATAAGCGGACTCGTTGACTGCACTCTTGGTAAGTATATCTTTAACAGAGCTATTCCCCAAGACCTCGGATACGTGGACAGAACCGTTCCCGGAAACGAGCTTGCTATCGAATTTGATAAGCTCGCAGGTAAGAAGCAGATCGGCGATATCATCAACCGCTCTATCAAGATACACGGCCTTACCGTTACCGCTACGATGCTCGACGAGATTAAGTCTCTCGGATTTAAGTATTCCACGAGAGCGGCGATAACCGTTGCCGTTGCGGATATGACGGTGCCCGACGCTAAGTGGGATATTATCGCAGAGTCCACGAAGAAGGTAGACGTTATAACTAAGCACTTCCTTCGCGGTGAATTCAGCGAGGAAGAAAGATATAACGCTGTCGTCGATATTTGGAATAAGACCACCGACGCAGTTACTAATGCACTCAAGTCTAACCTTGATAAGTACAATCCCTTGTTTATGATGTCCGACTCCGGAGCCCGTGGTTCCATAAACCAGCTCCGTCAGCTCGCAGGTATGCGCGGACTTATGGCATCTCCTACGGGACGTACGATTGAAGTGCCCATTAAGGCAAACTTCCGCGAAGGTCTTAGCATTTTGGAATACTTCTCCGCTGCACGTGGTGCACGTAAGGGACTTGCTGATACGGCTCTTCGTACGGCTGACTCCGGTTACCTTACAAGACGTCTTGTTGACGTTGCGCAGGACGTTATCGTTCGTGAGGACGATTGCGGCTCCAAGACGGGACTTTACGTAAGTGCCATTAAGGAAGGTAACGAGGTAATTGAAAAGCTCAAGGCGAGAATTACCGGTAGATTCGTAATCGGCGACGTTGTTGATCCCAAGACGGGTGAAGTCATCGTTCCCGATAACACTATGATAACGCCTGATCTTGCAGATAAGATAGATGCTGCGGGAATCGAAACAGTACATGTAAGAAGCGTTCTCGGCTGTAACAGCAGAAGCGGTGTTTGCGTACATTGCTACGGCTCCGACCTTTCTTCAGGTCTTCCCGTTTCCGCAGGTGAGGCAGTCGGTATCGTTGCGGCACAGTCTATCGGTGAGCCCGGTACACAGCTTACGATGAGAACCTTCCACACCGGCGGTGTTGCAGGTTCCGATATTACGCAAGGTCTTCCCCGAGTTGAAGAGCTTTTTGAAGCAAGAAAGCCCAAGAAGACCGCTATCATCAGCGAAGTTGACGGTACGGTAACGCTTTCACTCGTAAAGAAGAACACCCTCGTTACCGTTACTAATGACGAAACGGGTGAGGTATTCGAGCAGCTTCTCAACTACGGCACGGAAGTCGTTGTTTCCGACGGCGATAAGGTCGTTAAGGGCCAAGCGCTCACCGCAGGATATAAGAATCCCGGCGACGTACTTCGCGTTTGCGGAATCGACGAGCTTTACAAATATATTATCGAGGGCGTACAGCGCGTTTACTGCTTGCAGAGCGTTGACATTAACGATAAGCATATTGAGGTCATCGCGCGTCAGATGACGAGAAAGATAAGAATTGAGGATGCAGGTGACACAGCACTTCTCGGCGATATGGTCGTAGACTGTAGCGAACTCCTTGCCGAAAACGATAAGATCGACGCAAAGCATGCCGAGGGCGACATAACTGCAAGATACGCAAGCGGAAAGCCCGTACTTTTGGGTATCACGAAGGCTTCTCTTTCTACAGAGTCCTTTATGTCTGCCGCTTCCTTCCAAGAGACTACGAGAGTTCTTACGGAGGCCGCTATCAAGGGTAAGGTCGACAACCTTTTGGGACTTAAGGAGAACGTAATTATCGGTAAGCTTATTCCCGCAGGTACGGGAATCCCCCGCTATCAGAATACAGAGGTGGAGTGCGAGGATAAGTACGGTATAATCTCCGACGCACAGTAAGTGAAAATGCTTCAACGGCAAATTATTGCCGTTGAAGCAAAAAAAGTGTTGACAAGTCTATGCAAAGCGTGTATAATTAATTGTCTGCGCGAGTTTTTTGCGGACAAACAGCGAAAGGACAAAGAGCCTTTCGTGGTTTACTATGTAATTATATAATTTTATATAATTAAATATTTTAAGAAGGAGGAACGATATGCCTACATTTAACCAATTGGTTAAGAACGGAAGACAGGACAAAACCTACAAGTCAAAGTCCCCTGCATTGCAGAGAGGTCTTAACACTCTTACAAAGACTGTTACAGAGATTCCCTCACCGCAGAAGAGAGGCGTTTGCACAAAGGTTACGACCAAGACTCCCAAGAAGCCTAACTCTGCTCTTCGTAAGATCGCCAGAGTAAGACTTACAAACGGAAACGAGGTTACCTGCTACATCCCCGGTATCGGCCACAATCTTCAGGAACACAGCGTAGTTCTTATCCGCGGAGGAAGAGTACGTGACCTTCCCGGTATCCGTTACCACATCATCAGAGGCACACTTGATGCACAGGGCGTTGCAAAACGTAACCAGGGCAGAAGCAAGTACGGTGCCAAGAGAGCAAAGAAGTAATTTTTTGCCTTGAAAAACCCTTGTGACCTGAAATTGAAATGATATAACCGACAAATTTTGTCGATAATATATATGTCAACCTCGGGACACTTAACGGCAGAAATGGGTTCTGCAGAGTACTGACGATATCATAAAAGTCGAAAAACGACAAAACTAATGAAGGAGGGAAGAAAAGTGCCAAGAAGAGGTAATATTGCCAAAAGAGACGTTTTGCCCGATCCTATTTACAATTCAAAGCTCGTAACAAAGCTTGTAAATAACATTATGTACGATGGCAAAAAAGGCGTGGCACAGAAAATCGTTTACGAAGCATTCGATATTGTAAACGAAAAGACAAGCGAGAATCCTTTGGAACAGTTCCAGAAGGCTCTCGAAAACATTATGCCCGTGCTTGAGGTAAAGGCTCGCCGTGTAGGCGGTTCTACCTATCAGGTACCTATGGAAGTAAGAGCAGAGAGAAGACAGACACTCGGTCTTCGTTGGCTTACGACCTATGCAAGAGCAAGAGGCGAAAAGAAAATGGCTGAGCGTCTTGCAGGAGAGATCATTGATTCCATCGCAGGAACAAGCAGCTCCGTTAAGAAGAAAGACGATACGCACAAGATGGCGGAAGCTAACAAGGCATTCGCACATTTCAGATGGTAATTTAAAAAACAAAGCAGCATAGCTGATTTGCGAAAAGAGGAGTAACAATGCCAAGAGAATATTCACTTGAAAAAACAAGAAATATCGGTATCATGGCACACATCGACGCAGGTAAGACAACAACTACCGAGCGTATTTTGTACTATACCGGTAAAACACATAAGATAGGTGAAACTCACGACGGTACTGCTACGATGGACTGGATGGCGCAGGAGCAGGAGAGAGGGATTACCATTACCTCTGCCGCTACCACTTGCTATTGGGCTCCCACGAGATACCACGATAACGCTGCAGCTGCAAAGGCTAACACTTATCGTGTAAACATCATCGACACCCCCGGTCACGTTGACTTTACGGTTGAGGTGCAGAGATCTTTGAGAGTTCTCGACGGCTCCGTAACCGTATTTTGTGCAAAGGGCGGCGTTGAGCCCCAGTCTGAGACCGTATGGCGTCAGGCAGACCAGTACGGCGTTCCCCGTATGGCTTATGTAAACAAAATGGATATCATGGGTGCAAACTTCTATCGCGTCGTTCAGATGATGAAGGACCGTTTGAAGACCAATCCCGTGCCGATTCAGTTGCCTATCGGCGCTGAAGATAACTTCAGAGGTATCATCGACCTTATGAATATGGAGGCCGACGTATACTATGATGATATGGGTATGGACCTCCGAATTGAGGAGATACCCGCAGATCTTAAAGAAAAGGCTGAAGAGTACCGCAGAGCAATGGTTGAAGCTATTGCAGAGACGGATGACGACCTCTTTGAGAAGTACTGCGCAGACGAGGAGATCACGGTTGACGAACTTAAAGTCGCACTTCGTAAGGCGACGATTGACAACAAGATCGTTCCCGTATGCTGCGGAACATCTTACAAGAACAAGGGCGTACAGAAACTTCTTGACGCGGTAATCGACTATATGCCTTCACCTCTCGACATTCCCGCTATTAAGGGTGTTGACGGTGACACAGGCGAAGAGACGGAAAGAATCGCAGACGACAACGAGCCCTTCTCGGCTCTTGCGTTTAAGATTATGACCGACCCCTTCGTAGGACGTATCTGCTTCTTCCGTGTATATTCCGGATTTGTTGAAGCAGGTTCATCTATCTACAACTCCACAAAGAAGAACAAAGAGCGTTTCGGACGTCTTCTTCAGATGCACGCAAACGAAAGAAAGGATATAGACATCTGCTATTGCGGTGATATCGCAGCAGGCGTCGGCCTTAAGAACACCACAACAGGTGATACTCTTTGTGATGAAAACCACCCCGTTATCCTTGAGTCTATGGAGTTCCCGGATCCCGTTATCCGTGTAGCTATCGAGCCCAAGACCAAGGCAGGTCAGGAAAAGATGGGACTTGCACTTGCAAAGCTTGCAGAGGAAGACCCCACGTTCAAGACTTACACGGATGATGAGACTGCACAGACCATTATCGCAGGTATGGGTGAGCTTCACCTTGAAATTATCGTTGACAGACTTCTTCGTGAGTTTAAGGTAGAAGCAAACGTAGGTAAGCCCCAGGTTGCTTACAAGGAAACCATACGCAGAGCCGCAGACGTTGACCACAAGTACGCACGTCAGTCCGGCGGTAAGGGTCAGTACGGTCACGTTAAGATCCACGTTGAACCTAACGAAAAGGGTGCAGGATACGTGTTTGAGAATGCCGTAGTCGGCGGTGAAGTTCCGAAGGAATACATTCCCGCAGTTGACGCAGGTATTCAGAGCGCGCTAAACTCCGGTATCCTCGCGGGATATCCCGTAGTTGACGTTAAGGTTACACTTAACGGCGGTTCTTACCACGAAGTCGACTCTTCCGAAATGGCGTTCAAGATTGCCGGTTCTATGGCTATCAAGGAAGCTATGCAGAAGTGCGACAGCGTTCTCACCGAGCCTTATATGAAGGTTGTTGTTACGGTTCCCGATGAATATATGGGTGACGTACTCGGCGACATCAGCTCAAGACGTGGTCTTATTCAAGGTCAGGATTCCATCGGCGGCGGCGCACAGCAGATCGTATCTCACGTTCCGCTTGCAGAAATGTTCGGTTACGCAACCGACCTCCGTTCCAAGACACAGGGACGCGGTATGTACGTTATGGAACCCGCTTACTATTCCGAAGTTCCCAAGAACATTCAGGAAACTATCATCGCAAACAAGAAAAAGTAATTTAGTATTGACAAAATAAAATAAATCGTTTATCATAATAACGATAAACAATCTTAAGGAGGATTTACAAATGGCAAAGGCTAAGTTTGAAAGAAACAAACCCCACGTAAACATTGGTACCATTGGTCACGTTGACCACGGTAAAACAACTCTTACTGCTGCTATCACGAAGAC
>CALCTE010000043.1 GCA_937893885.1 uncultured Clostridia bacterium
CTCGGATTTTTACCGGGTGACCTTCAAAGCAAGATAGACCCGTATTTAAGACCTCTTTACGACGCGCTTTTTGAAATGCTCGGTGCGGAAAGCTTCCAGCGTAATCTTGAAAAAGGCGTAATAGAGGTAGCGCCCCTTGCCTATATGAGAGGGCGCACCCTTGACGACGCATTTATCATACTTGATGAAGCGCAAAATACTACGGGCGAGCAGATGAAGATGTTTTTGACGCGAATGGGCAATAACTCAAAAAGCGTCGTCTGCGGCGATATAACCCAGACCGACCTTGAGTACGGCAAAAAAAGCGGACTTCTTGAGGCGGTAAGAGTGCTTGACGGCATCGAGGGCATAAGCATATACAACTTAACGAAAAAGGACGTCGTGAGACATAAGCTTGTGCAGACTATAATAAATGCATACGAAAAATACGAATCAAAGCAGGGAAAGTAAAATATGAACAGAGTTTATATCGACAACAGGCAGACTAAATTTGTGCTTACCCCGAAACTGCGCGGGCTTTTGAAAAGGAGTATCGGCGCGGCGCTGAAATTTATGAAATTCGAATATCCCGCAGAGGTTTCGGTAACGGCGGTAGACGATGAGCAGATAAGAGAGCTTAACAGAGACTATCGCGATAAGGACAAACCGACAGACGTGCTTTCGTTTCCGCTTTGCGAAAACAAAGAGTGGGAAATGTCCGACGACGGATACGCGATACTCGGAGATATAGTGCTTTCTCTTGAAAGATGCGCCGCACAGGCAAGTGAATTCGGACACAGCTTCGAGAGGGAGATAGCTTTCTTGACCGTACATTCCGTGCTTCACCTCCTTGGATACGATCACGAGACATCAAAGGAAGACGAAGAGGAAATGTTTTCACTGCAAAAACAAATAATGGAGAAGATAAAATTATGAAAAGTGCTTATATATCAATAGTAGGACGCCCCAACGTAGGCAAGTCCACGCTTCTTAATAACATACTCGGCGAGAAGGTAGCGATCGTATCGAAGAAGCCTCAGACTACGAGAAATACCATCACGGGAATACTTACCGAAGGCGACACACAGTATGTGTTCATTGACACGCCCGGCGTACATAAGCCCAAAACGGCGCTCGGCAAGACGATGGTCAAAAATGCTATGCGTTCAATGACGGATACGGACGTCATCATTTTTGTCGTCGAGCCCGGTAAAAGTATAAATCCCGCCGAGGAGAAGCTTCTTGCAAGCTTTACCACGTCGAAGATACCCGTTATATTGGCGGTAAACAAAACGGACGCATATAAAGCACATGAGATTGCCGAGGCGATAAAGCTTTATTCGGAAAAATTCGATTTCGAAAAGGTAGTACCCATAAGTGCGATGACGGGCGATAACGTAGGTTTCGTTATGGATACAGTGAAGGAGCATGCAAAAGAGGGAATATGGTTTTTCCCTGAGGATATAGCAACAAGCCAACCCGAGCGCCAGATAGCCGCGGAGATAGTCAGAGAGAAGCTTCTAAGGCTTCTCGACGACGAGATACCTCACGGCACAGCAGTCGTTATCGAAAAATTCCAAGACGGCGAGAGAATGCTTGAAATTGCCGCTAACATCTTCTGCGAGAAGGAAAGTCATAAGAGAATTATTATTGGAAGCAAAGGTGAAATGATAAAGAAGATAGGAAGCTACGCAAGACAAGATATGGAAGCCTTCTTCGGCATAAAGGTCTTCCTTGACCTTTGGGTAAAGGTCAAGAAGAATTGGCGTGACAGCGAAACGGAGATAAACCGTCTCGGCTATAAGCTTGACGATAGGGATTAAATATGCAGATAACCGTAAAGGGACTTGTTCTTCGCGAGACGAAGGTCGGCGACTACGACAAGATAATCACCCTGCTTACGAAGGAATACGGAAGGATATCCGTATCCGCCAAGGGCTCGAAAAACTTAAAAAGTCGTTTCTTGGCGGGCACGCAGAGCTTTTGCTACGGAAGCTACACCTTGTTTTATGCAAAGGGCAAGTATTCCTTAAACGAGCTTGAGCTTATCGAAAGCTTCTACGGGCTTCGAAGCGACATAGCGGCACTTGCTTTGGGAGGCTATATCTGCGCTTTGGCAAATGAGCTTTCCAACGAAAACGAGGACTGCGGTGAGCTTCTTTCGCTTACCTTGAATGCGTTATACCTAACGGTGAAAAACGATAGACCAAAAGCGCTCATAAAGTCGGTGTACGAGCTTCGCGCCCTTTCCATAAGCGGATTTGCTCCTGATTTGGTTGCCTGCAACGGTTGCGGTTGCTTTGAAAGCGATACGGTGCTTTTTTCCGTCACCGAGGGACTTATGTGGTGCAAGGAATGCTTCGATAAGCTTGATGTAAAGCCGCTTGATGCAAGGGCGCTTTCCCCAAACGTTCTTTATGCGATGCGGTATATTCTTTTTTCAGAGGATAAGAAGATATTTTCATTTAAGCTTGACGGTGCGGAGCTTCGTGCGCTTGAAGATATATGCGAAAGCTATATGAAGGAGAAGACGGAGCACAACATTACAGCACTTGATTTTTACAAAAGCGTTAAGGAATAGATGTTTATGATGAAATTTGAAAGAGCACTTCGCGTGCTTGAATATAAAAAGGTACTTGCAGAGGTAGCAGAGCTTGCCGCCACGGAGGGAGCAAGAAGCAGGATACTTGCCTTGACACCCTCGGCGTCATTCCGTACGGTTACGGATATGCTTTTGCAGACGGACGATGCCAAATATCTTATAGGACTTAAAGGAAGCCCCGCTTTCGGTACGGTACACGATATAGGTTCTGCACTTGAAAGGGCAAAAAAGAGCGCAAAGCTCTCGCTTCGCGAGCTTTTGGATATAGCCGAGGTGCTGAAAAGTGCATCAAGCCTAAAAGATTATATCGTAAGCGACAGAAAAAGACAGACTGTGCTTGACGAGGTTTTTGACAGACTCTGTACCAACGACAGACTCGCGGAAAAGATATTT
>CALCTE010000044.1 GCA_937893885.1 uncultured Clostridia bacterium
ACTCAAACAATTCTTTTAACTCTCTATCTTTCATTGTACAACTTGCTTTTAAGGTTATTTCTTCCTCTTGATAACTGCATCTTCACCGCATTCAGTTGTAAGAGCAGAAATCTTTTCAAGAAGCTTTTCGCCTTTTTTCTCGCGCTCTCTGTTATTGCGTTCAAACGACGCTTTGGGCATATAAACTTCGCCCCTTACGACAAGAAGCGGTATATCATCGCCGCCCGTAAGCTCCATCGGTATAGACGCTATCGTTTTGAGGTTTTCCGTCACGTCCTCGCCTATATTTCCGTCACCTCTCGTTGCGCCCTTTACGAATTTTCCGTATCTGTATTCAAGCGCGACAGAAAGACCGTCGATCTTATCCTCGACGGAAAATTCGGGAAAATATCCAAGTTCCCTCTCTACGCCCGCAAGATAGTCTCGAAGTTGGTCGTACGAAAAAACATCAGAAAGGCTTTTAAGCGGTACTATATGCTCGCTCTTTTCAAATTTGTCAAGAGCCGCGCCGCCTACGAGCCGCGTGGGTGAATCTGATTTTGCAAATTCGGGATACTCAAGCTCAAGCTTTTTTAAGCGCTCGAACATCATATCGTATTCGTAGTCACTTATCTCAGGACTGTCTTCAATATAATATTTTCTGCTGTGATACATGAGCTTTTTTGAAAGCTCGTCCATTTCCTTTTTTATATCGGACATATATACCTCTTTAAAATCAAAGGGAACGGATATGCCGTTCCCTTTTTGAATATAAATTACTCCGCAAGCTCCACGGGATCGGGTTCGTAAATATACTTGAAATCCGCACCGAGAGCAAGGAGCTTTTCTTCGATATCCTCGTATCCTCTCTGAATGCTGTAAATGTTCTCGATCTCCGTCGTGCCGTTTGCCGCAAGAGCCGCAACTATCATCGCCGCGCCTGCGCGAAGGTCAACCGCCTTCACCCTTGCCGCCGAAAGCTTAACGGGGCCTTCTATCATCGCAGTCTTGCCCTCGACTTTTATCTTTGCTCCCATTCTGCGAAGCTCGTCAACGTATCTGAAACGGTTATCCCAAACGTTTTCCGAAAGCAGAGAAAGTCCGTCCGCAAGGCATTGCAAAACGCATATCTGCGGTTGCATATCCGTGGGGAAACCGGGATAGGGCTGGGTCTTTACGATAGCCTTCGAAAGCTTTTCGGGTGCTCTTACGATAACCGACTCGTCAAGCTCCTCTATTTCAACGCCCATCTCCTCAAGCTTTGCCGTTATGGATTCAAGGTGCTTGGGAATTACGTTATTTATCGTGACCGTGCTACCTGTTGCCGCCGCCATAGCCATATACGTGCCCGCTTCGATCATATCGGGAATAATCGCGTAGCTGCAACCGTGGAGTTTTTCCACGCCTTTTATTTTGATAACGTCCGTGCCGGCACCCTTAACGTCTGCGCCGCAGGAGTTTAAGAAGTTTGCCGTATCTACTACGTGGGGCTCTTTTGCGGCGTTCTCAATTACGGTAATGCCGCTCGTGCATACAGCAGCAAGCATTATGTTTATCGTAGCGCCTACAGAAATTACGTCAAGGTATACCGACGCGCCTTTGCTCTTTCCGTCAGGGTACTTCGCTTCGATATAACCTCCTTCGACGTTTACCGTAGCGCCGAGCTCCTCAAAACCCTTAATGTGCTGATCAATGGGACGCTTGCCGAAATTACAACCTCCGGGACAGCCGACGGACATTTTTCCGAATCTGCCAAGCTCCGCACCCAAAAGATAGTACGAAGCGCGCATCTTGCGAACGAGGTCGTACGGTACGAGGTCAAGGTCCATATTCGTAGAGTCAATCTCTACCGTATTTTTATTTATCATCTTGACTGATACGCCCATACTTCTTAGTATCTCAAGAGAAAGATTAACATCTTGTATTTGAGGAACGTTTTCAATAACGCAGACGTCTCTGCAAAGAATGGTTCCGAATATTATAGCAACTGCGGAATTTTTCATACCGCTTATCTCAACGACACCGGAAAGCTTTCTGCCACCGGTAACGATATATTTTTCCACGGAAATCCTCCTTTATATTAAACACCTTTTGCAAAAGGGGACAACAAATTAACGGATATAATATCCCTATCATATCTATTTTACACGAAAATAAGAATATGTCAAGGATAATTTTTCCGCAATATGCCCACGAGGTGTCATTGCACTTTCATAATATGCCAAAAAGTGCTTTCTCGACACAAGGCTTATGCCTCAAAAAATGCGAGGATTCCTTTGTAGGTCATATAAAGGTCAGCTTTTGATATGACCTCGTACGGCGCGTGCATCGAAACTACCGCAACGCCGATATCAACCGTGTCTATATTCTTGTTCGCTATATATTTTGCGACTGTACCGCCGCCGCCTGCGTCAATCTTACCGAGCTCGCCCGTCTGCCAGATAACGCCTGCCTTATCAAAAATTCGGCGTATTTTGCCGACGAATTCCGCGCTTGCGTCGGACGTACCGCCCTTTCCTCTTGCACCCGTAAACTTCGTCATTACGACGCCCTTGTTGATGAACGAAGAGTTCATTCTCTCAAATACGCCCGCAAAATTGGGGTCGTAGCAAGCGTTTACGTCTGCAGAAAGGCACTCGGAATTTGCATAAGTCTTTGCCTTGTTTACGCCGAGTGTTGCGATAATATCGTCGATGATGTTAAAGAAAGCGTCACTCTGCATACCAGTGTTGCCGTCGCTTCCCGTTTCTTCCTTATCGGCAAGTACGACAAAAGCACTTCTTTTGATATTTTTTGCACTTAAAAGAGCGGTAAGCGCAGGGTATGCGCATACTCTGTCGTCATGGCCGTACGCACCTATCATACTTCTGTCAAAGCCAATATCTCTTGCCTTATAAGCAGGTACTGCTTCAAGCTCTGCGGAAACGAAATCCGCTTCCACCATGCCGTAGTTATCTTTAAGATATTTTAAAACGCCGAGCTTTACAGCCTCGGATATCTCCTCGTCGCCATCTTTGTATTCCCTGCTTCCGCAAAGAAGGTTCAAAGCCTCGCCCTCGATTATCTCGGAAGCCTTCTTCGACATCTGCTCTGCGCCGAGATGAGGAAGCAGATCGTTTATATAAAATACCGGATCGTTTTCTTTTTCGCCGATGACGATATCCTTAAAGCTTCCGTCTGCAAGGCAAACTCTGCCGTGAAGAGCAAGGGGAATAGCCGTCCACTGATACTTCTTTATGCCGCCGTAGTAGTGGGTTTTCAAAAAGCACATTCCGTCCTTTTCAAAGAGGGGGTGTTGCTTTAAGTCAAGTCTCGGAGAGTCGATATGCGCCGCCGCAAGCGTAAAGCCTTCATCGAAGCTTTCCGTGCCTATAATGCCCGCAAATACGTTCTTGTCTCTGTTGTTAAAATATATCTTGTCTCCTGCTGAAAGCTTCATTCCGTATTCGTATTTTTTGAAGCCTTCCTTTTCGAGAAGCTCGACGGAATATGCGACGACCTCTCTTTCGGTCTTACCCGCATCGAGAAACGCCTTATAGTCCTCGGCGTAATCGTAGCACGCCTTTGCCGTGTCCTCGTCCATTCTCAAAAAAGCGCTCTTGTTTTCCTCAAAAAGCTCTTTCTTCAAATCCTCAACTGCCATTTAAAGTATCCTCCTTGTAAGTGTTCTTATTATCGTTAAACCAAAGCTTAATATATACCTTTTCCGCTTCCGTGACTCTTTCCACGTACTGCTCTGTCTCTCCAAAGCCCTTGGGGTATTTGATTATCTTGACGCCGTCAAAATACTCGCTGTCCTCCATCCACTTTCGCACGTTGCCCATACCTCCGTTATACGCCGCCAAAACGAGCTTCCAATCCCCGAAAATGTTGTAAAGATAGTTTAAGTAATACGAGCCGTAGCGAATACTCGTATCGGGATCGTACATAAGCTCTTCGTTATATTCCTCCCCTTGCCTTCTTGCCATCTCCTCAAATGTTTTGGGCATAAGCTGCATAAGCCCTCTAGCGCCCACGCGCGATTTTGCTTCTGGGTCGAAGCTGCTTTCGCACTTTATGACCGAATAAAGAAGCGCCTTAGGAATATCAAACTCCTCTGCATATTTTTCGACATATTCCGTAAATTTGAGAGGGTGGTTTTTCTTTATCATATACTCTTCGAAGCTCTGTGCGCCGAAGCCTATGCCGACTGATATAGCGACTATCAGAAAAAATACGATAAATCTTCTCAAAGCTTATCCCTCCCTGTAGATATTTGCAAGTTCCTTTGCTTTACTTGAAAGCTCCGTTATACTTCTCGTGTTTTCAACCGTCCTCGTACAAAGCGCCGACAGTTCCTTATCGCTTTTTTGCGCGTTTATGCGAAGGAGCGCGTCCTTTTCATCTATACCGTCGCGTGCGCATATCCTCTTTATTCTGTCACCCTGCGGTGCAAGTACTGCCACAGTCTCAAAGCACATCTTATCAAGACCGCTTTCAAATAAAAGCGGTGCGTCTATACAAGCGGCAAAAGCGCCGTTTTTTTCACACTCCGAAAGCCATTTTTCGACCTCTCGGATTATGTAGAAATGCGTTATGGAATTTAACTTTTCGTGCTTTTCTTCATCTGAAAAAGCAAGTCTTGCAAGGGCTTTTCTGTCAAGCTCGCCGCTTTTTAAAAGTATCCCGTCGCCGAAATACTCGCAAAGCTCACGAAGGCAAGCACTACCTTTCTTTACCACCTCGCGCGCCGTTATGTCCGTGTTGACGGTGGGTATACCCTCCTTTTCCAAAAGAGAGCAAAATAGGCTCTTGCCCGCTCCGCTTCCGCCTACGATTCCTATAATCTTCATAGCTTTTCCACTCTGCTTCCCGCAGCTTTCAGTATGCGGTTATATACCGCAAGTCCTACTCCGCTCTTTTTCGGGACTCTTGAATAAATTATCTCTGTGTTTTTCGAATCAAAAAATCTAAGTGCCGCAAAAAGTCTCTCCGCGTGGCTTTCGCTGTCGTCTCTTTTGCCGAGTGACACGGTAAGCTCTCCGTCAAGATACTCAATATCTTCGTCAAAGCAGATTATGCCGCAACCGTTCTGCTTTTCTTTTATAAGTCTTTTCAAAGCACCGTCACCCTCAAGAAGAATAAGCCTTCCTTTAGGCGCGTAGTGCTTATATTTCATACCGGGAGATATTACCTTCTCGTCGTCACTCGCGGTGCGGTTTAGGTTTTCGGGTATCTCAACCTTTATCCCAAGCGCCTCTATATCCTCGGGCGTGACTTTACCCGGTCTGCAAAGAAGCACTCTGTCACTCTTTACCGCAACGACAGTTGATTCAAGCCCCACCTTGCAGTCTGCGCCGCAGATTATGGCGTCGACTCTGCCTGAAAGGTCTTCCTTAACGTGAGACGCCGTCGTGGGACTCGGTCTTCCCGAAATATTTGCAGATGGTGCCGCAACGGGTACG
Organism: uncultured Clostridia bacterium; assembly: GCA_937893885.1. Taxonomy (GTDB): domain Bacteria; phylum Bacillota; class Clostridia; order Oscillospirales; family CAG-272; genus CALCTE01. The sequence goes on from CALCTE010000044.1 coordinate 5,424, forward strand.
CCCGATGCTCTTATAAGCTCAAGCGCCTCATCGCTTTCGGGAAAGCGTATTGCCACCGTGTCAAGTCCTGCCGTCACTTCGCTCGGTATCACGTCTTTTTTCTTGAGTATCATCGTAAAAGGGCCGGGCATAAACGCATCTGAAAGCTTTTTTGAAAGCTCCGTGGGAAAAGCAATTTTTTCTATATCACCCTTGTCCGCGATATGCACTATAAGCGGGTTGTCGCAAGGCCTTCCCTTTGCGGCAAACACCTTTTTCGCGGCCTTGCCGTCGTATGCACTGCACCCAAGACCGTATACCGTTTCCGTGGGAAATGCAACTATGCCGCCGGATGCTATCATCTTGCCGCAAAGAGTAACGCCCTCTTTATCGGAACTTTCGTATATCTTCGTTTCCATCACTGCTCACCCGAAGCCTTGAGCTTTTCCGCCGTATCTGCGGTTATAAGCGCTTCGATAACGGGATCGAGGTTGCCGTTTAATACGTCGTCAAGGCTGTGGAGAGTGAGCCCTATTCTGTGGTCGGTAAGCCTTGACTGCGGATAGTTATAGGTACGTATCCTCTCGCTTCGGTCACCCGTACCGACTTGGCTTCTTCTCTCGCCCGCGATCTCCGCGTTGTGCTTTTCAAGCTCCGCTTCGTAAAGGCGCGTGCGAAGAAGCTTCATCGCCTTATCTCTGTTTTTATGCTGTGAGCGCTCGTCCTGACATTCGACGACCGTACCCGTGGGAACGTGGGTTATTCTTATCGCGGAGTCGGTCTTGTTGACGTGCTGACCGCCCGCGCCGCCGCTTCTGTAAGTATCGACGATAAGGTCGGCGGGATTTATCTGCACCTCGACCTCTTCCGCTTCGGGTAGTACCGCTACGGTTGCCGTGGACGTCTGTATTCTTCCCTGCGCTTCTGTCTCAGGCACTCTTTGAACTCTGTGGACGCCGCTTTCGAATTTGAGCTTCGAATAAGCTCTGTCGCCCTCTACGGAGAAGCTTATCTCCTTATATCCGCCGAGTTCCGTTTCGTTGGAATTTAAAATTTCCGTCTTCCAACCCATCTTATCTGCGTACATGGAATACATTCTGTATAAAACCGCCGAAAAAAGCGCCGCTTCCTCACCGCCCGCGCCGCCGCGTATCTCAATTATTACGCTCTTGTCGTCGTTGGGGTCGGAGGGCATGAGAAGTATCTTTATCTGCTCGTTTACCTTTAAAAGCCTTTCTTGAAGCTCCGCCTTTTCTTCTGTACACATCTGTCGCATCTCGGGATCGGGATTTTCCGAAAGCATCATTTCAACGCCCTCAAGATCATTCTCTATAGACACAGATTCTCTGTATTTTTCCATTAAGGGCGTAAGGCTCTTGTATTCTTTCGATATCTTCTTGTATTGCTCGACGTCGGAAATTACGTCGGGGTCTTCAAGCTTCTTTTCCAAGTCGAGATATTTTTGCTCGACCTCTTTTAGTTTCTCTGTCATAATGTCTCCGTTATTTCTTTAAAATTCGTTTTATCGCCTTTTCGGCTTTGAGTCTGTCAAGCATAAGCTCTCTGCCGCAGGTCTTGCACTTAAACTTAACGTCAGCGCCCGTTCGAAGCACCTCGAAAAGCTTACCGCCGCAGGGGTGGTCTTTCTTCATTTCGGCAATATCGCCGACAAATATTTCCATAAGCCTCTCACCTAAA
>CALCTE010000045.1 GCA_937893885.1 uncultured Clostridia bacterium
TTCGGGGCAAGTGCGATAAGCTGATCTGTAAGCGTTTGCTTTTTGAAAAGTCGCTTCTTCGGAGCTACGCTTCTTCCGAGAACGACCTTGGTGATACCCGACAGCCGTGAGAACTCGGCAATCTGAAAAGCAACGTTATCTCCGATGACGGTTGCCACGTTCGCTCCGAGTGACTCGGCATAGCGAATATTATCTGCAAGACGAGCCTTATCCGCATCAAGCATAAGCTCGGAGGCAGGTGTTTGTACATACAATGCCGTAAAGCTCGCTCCGAAGGCTTTTGCCATTTTAGCTGCCGTTTCTATGATTCTCGCATTTGACGGGGCTGAGGAAAGGCATACGAGAATATGCTCTTTCGTATTCGTTTTTTTCATAAGCCCTTCCTCCTTCTGTTAGAATGGTTTTAATTATTATATCACAAGTAAAAATGCTTGCTTGCAAGGGCATTTTTACGACTTGATTCAATTATGCAGCCGCACAAGGTGCGGTAGTGCGTAGCACAAAGGCTTGCATCGCAAGACTTTCTGCATACATTATATCATAAATTTATGAAAAAATCTACCGTTTTCCGTCAAACAGCTCGTCGTATAGCTCATCCTCGTCCTGATATAAGGTGATATAAGCATCTCCGCGCTGTTTTTCATATGTACGAATATTCTTTATTAATTCTTCATCCGTCATATCGGTGGTAAGCATAACGCAGGACGGCTCTTTTTCCTTTTCTTCTTGTTCAATGCGTTTTCTGTTCTCGTCAAGGAATTTGTCAAGGCGTTTCATTACAAAAAAGCCGAAAACCATTACTCCGAGAACCGCGACTACCAATATAATATCCCGAACTACCATTATGCCACCTCCTTTTTAGATTTCTGATTTCCGTTTATATGCGGAAGCACTTTTGCAGTGCCTTATATTCTCCAACGACCATTAAGGTCTTATCCTCGGTCAGCACCGTATCCGGCGTAATAGAAACAGAAAATTTGCCGTTCTTTTTAATTCCCATAATGTTGATCTTGTATTTTCTGCGGATATCAAGCTGTCCTACCGTCATACCGATCCATTCCTTCGGCACGGTGACTTCAAATATGGCGTGTTCGCCGTCAAGCTCGATATAATCAAGGATATGGTCTGCGCTGTACCGTATTCCCATCCAAGAAGCAAGCTGCTTTTCGGGATATACGATCTCGTCCGCGCCGTTGCGGAGAAGGAATTTTGCTTGACCGTCGCGCTCTGCACGGGAGACCACCTTTTTCGCGCCAATCTCCTTTAGCAAGGATGTTGTTTCAAGTGAGCTTTGGAAATCGCCGCCGATGGTCACAATACACACGTCGTAATTATCCACACCGAGAGTGCGAAGGAAGTCCTCGTTTGTGCTGTCACCGATCTGTGCGCTCGTTACGAGTGGCATCACGTCATTGATGCGTTCTTCATCCTGATCTATTGCCATCACATCGTGTCCAAGCTCATTGAATTTTCTTGCGATATGCTTTCCAAAATTGCCAACTCCTACGAGCAGAATTGATTTATGTTTCATAGTGTTTTCTCCTTATCCTACCGTTACCTTATCAATCGGTAGCTTCGATATATTTTTCTTTGTACCGCCGAAGGTGGCGTAAATCAAGGTAAGTCCTCCGACACGTCCGAAGAACATCAGAGCAATTAAAATAATTCGTGATACAGTACCGAGCGAGGGGGTTATTCCGAGTGAAAGACCGACCGTACCGATTGCCGATGCCGTTTCATAAAGACAGGTCATCAGAGGTAATCCCTCTACCGCGCTTATGACTGCACCGCCGAGCAAAAACAGCACGATATACAGAAGGCAGATTGCCGAGGCGTGCTTGACTGTATCATCTGCAATTCTTCGCTTAAACATCTGTGCGTTCTCTTTCTTACGGAAAACCGAGGTTGCGGAAGCAAACAGAACGGCAAGCGTTGTGGTTTTCATACCGCCTGCGGTTGATCCGGGTGAGCCTCCCACAAGCATTAAGAAGATCATAAGCAAGAGTCCGACCTCGCTGATAAGACCGAGGTTTGCCGTATTGAAGCCTGCCGTTCTCGGTGTTACTGCTTGAAATAGAGATAGCAGTATTCGCTCACCAATAGCATATTCTTCAAACTCACAGAAGAAGAAATACAGCGTGGGAATGAATATCAGCACACCCGTCATCGCAAGTATGATCTTGCTTTGCGTGCGGTATTTTTTGACATGCCATTTGTGCCTGTATATATCCTCCCAAGTCAAGAAGCCGATACCGCCGATTATGATGAGCAGCATAATTACAATGCTGATTACGGGATGCGCGGCATAGGCGGTAAGTGAGGAATACTGTCCGCTGACATCTCCCATCACATCGAAGCCTGCGTTGCAGAACGCCGATATGGAGTGGAACACCGCCATCCATATTCCTTTTGCTCCGTGATCAATACAGAACACGGGAAGCATAGCGAGCATTCCAATGGCTTCGACGATCAGCACGCCTTTGAGAATAAACCAAGTCAGACGAACGATGCCGCCAACGCTTGGGGCTGACATTGCCTCCTGCATCGTGCTTCGCTGTCCAAGCCCGATCTTTCTGCCTGCGAGAATAGATACCGAGGCTGCAACCGTAACGACACCCAAACCGCCTATCTGAATGAGTATGAGAATAATCGCTTGCCCAAAGTACGACCAATAGGTTGCCGTATCCTGCACGATAAGTCCCGTTACGCATACTGCTGAGGTTGATGTGAACAAGGCATCCGAAAACGGTGTTACGACACCTTCCTTGCTCGATACGGGGAGCATAAGCA
>CALCTE010000046.1 GCA_937893885.1 uncultured Clostridia bacterium
CTCATTCACTAACAATTTAATATTTAATTTTATCTAAACTTTGGGGTTCACTTCACGTGCGGAGAGGATTTTTTGTTATATTATTTCGTGTAGTTGTCAAAATAGCCTTGGATATAGATGATGGGCGTGCCCTTATCGCCGCTTCCTGACGTAAGGTCGCTTAAAGAGCCGATAAGGTCGGTGAGCTGACGGGGCGTCGTGCCTTCCGTCGCCATCTTGCCTTTAAGGTCGCTGTCCTTTTCCTTTATAGCCTTGGAGATAGCCGCCTTGAGCGCGTCGCCCTCAAGTTCCGCGTAATCGTTATCAGCAAGATACTTGAGCTTGAGCTCGTTGGGCGTTCCTACAAGTCCCGATGTGTATCCGGGGGAAACTACGGGGTCTGCAAGCTCCCAAATCTTTCCGACGGGATCCTTGAACGCGCCGTCGCCGTATACCATAACTTCCATCTTCTTGCCGAGTGCCTTATAAAGAAGCTCTTGCACTCTTTCAACGAACGCTTGAGAATCCCTGGGGAAGAGCTTTACCGTATCCTCGGTAGCCTTGTTAGAGCCAAGAAGTCCGCAGAAATCGTTGTATCCGCTTCCGTTTACGGAAGTTGAGAGAATGTCGTCAAGTCCGAACACAGTCTTTGCTCCGCCTTTTTTAAGAAGGCGCTTCGTTCTTGCTCTCGTGTGAATATCGCAAGCAAGCACGTCCTTCGTGTAATCAAGTATAGCGGTCGCGCGATTTGCAAATATTATCTCGCACTCACAGCCGCAGTCCTCGACGAGCTCTCTGTAATATGCGACATAGTCGATTCCTGTGAAGGGGTGGAGAGTATAGCCGAAAAGCTCTCTGTACTTTTCCTCCGTGAGAACGTCGCGGTAAGGATCAACGTCCTTTTCGTCCATAGCGTCAACGCTTATGAGATGGTTGCCGACTTCGTCAGAGGGGTAGCTTAACATTATCGTAAGCTTCTTTGCGCCCTTTGCAATACCGCGAAGGCATATAGCGAAACGGTTTCTGCTCAAAATGGGGAAGATAACGCCGATATGCCCGGAGGGGAACTTAGCCTTAATGTCCTCTGCGATATCGTCAACGCTTGCGTAGTTACCCTGCGCTCTTGCCAAGATGGACTCGGTGACGGTTACGACGTCTTTTTCGCCTACAGTTATATTCTCGCTCTTTATGCAGTTTACTATAGAGTCGGTCACGATCTGTGCAAGATCGTCTCCTTGTCTTATGATGGGAGCTCTGACTCCTCTTACGACGGTTCCGACTGTTCTTTCCATAATTTTTAAATCTCCTTAATCAAATAGCGATTAAAACCAACGAGATATTATATATCAAAACTCGCCCCGTGTAAATAGTTTTTTTGAAATTTTTTCAAAATTCTTCTTCATCGAAATACGGAACGTACTTTACTGCGGGCGCGTCGGGAAATATATGCTCACACAGCTCAACAAAATAATCATCGGTCATACTTGCGATATAGTCCGTCACGATGCTTTCAGGGCTTTGTGAAAGGTAAGGTCTCCCCGCGTAGAATCTTGTGTACTGCTGTAAGTATTTGATGTGGTGGCGGTAGATTATGCTGCTCTCATCACCGCTTGTTAAATCCTTTAGACACTTTTCATAAAGCCTTGCGAAAAGCGGTTCAAGAATCTCGTACTGCTCGGAAACCTTGGGATTTTTATATATATGTTCGTAGTTTACGTACTTACTCTGCTCAAACTGTCTGTAGATGTGGCTGTCGAGCTTTATATAGTCCTTGCCATAGCTGTTTTCAACTATGTTGACTATCATATTGTTTATTATGGACGCGTTGTGGCGCTTGGGGTCGGAGTCGGGCTGGAAGTCGGGTGCAACAAGCTTCGTTCTCACCGCGTCCTGTCTGTCTTTGCCTATATATGCTATCATATCGCTTATGCGTACCACACAGCCCTCTAAGGTCGCGGGCACGAGAAGCTCATCGGAGTGAGCTGTGGTGTCGGCAAGTATGCACCTTTCCGTGCGCGCATCGAACTGCTCCCACGTAGGCATCGGCGCGGGTCTGTATTCGTCCATCGCAAATTCGCCGTTATGGCAGATTATGCCGTCAAGCGTTTGGAGGCTCACGTTGAAGCCAAAAATGGTATCGAGAACACGCACGCTCTGTATGTTATGCCTGAAATGGCGGCCGCTATGCTCGTAGTAGACCTTATCTAACATTCTCTCGCCTGCGTGTCCAAACGGGGTGTGCCCTATATCGTGCCCCAGTGCTATGGCTTCTATGAGATCGAGGTCAAGACCAAGCATATAGCCTATGTTTCTCGCTATCCTGCTTACAAGCTGAACGTGGAGAGCGCGCCTTGAGATGTCGTCGTTTTTATAGAAAGTGAAGACCTGCGTTTTGTCCGAATATCTGTTATAGTAAGGGCAATGAAGTATCTTTTCCACGTCCCTCACGAACGCAGTTCTCCAGAGATTTGCCTTATCTCGCGTCGGATCTCTGCGTATAGCGGGGTCGGGTACGTTTTCAATGTTTCTGTCCTTCTTTATCCTCTCCTGAAGCTCCTCAGACAACCTTATGTATTCCCTATCGTTCATATAAGCACCTCCTACGATACGATATTATCACAAAAAGTGAATTTTTGCAATAGCGTTTACGGTTGACTTTTTTTGAAAGCGGTAATAAAATAAAGGATAAGGAGGCGATGGTTACGGAAAGATATAACAGCGTAAACGCATATTTAAAAAAACGCTTCGGTGTCAAAGTGTATAAACTTTCTCTTACGGCTTCCGCGACCTGCCCCAACAGAGACGGCACGGTAGGTACACGCGGGTGCATATTCTGCTCTGAAACAGGCAGTGGAGAGTTTGCCGCTTCGAAGGGAAGCGTAAAGGAGCAGATAGACTCCGCAATAGAGCTTCTCGGCGAAAAAGGCAAGGGCTGTAAATATATTGCGTATTTTCAAAGCTTCACGAATACCTACGGTGACATAGAGTACTTAAAAAGCCGATTTGAAGAAGCGGCACGCGACGAGCGGATAGTTTTAGTATCTATAGCGACGCGCCCGGACTGCCTCGGAAAAGAGGTTATTGCGATGCTTTCGGAGCTTATTAAAATCAAACCGCTTTGGGTTGAGCTCGGACTTCAAAGCATACACAAAAGCACGGCAGATTACATACGTCGCGGCTATGAGCTTGACGTTTACGAAAAAGCGGTCGCGGACCTTCACAAAATAGGCGCCGAGGTCATAACGCATCAAATAATCGGACTTCCGAACGAAAATGCGGAAATGATAGTCGAAACAGCGCGATATATCGGCGCTCGCAGCGACGGTATAAAGCTTCAGCTTTTGCATATATTAAAGGACAGCGACCTTTATGACGAATACGAAACGGGCAAAGTCCCCGTTTTGTCCTTGGAGGAATATACGGCGATTCTCATAAAGTGCATACGCGTTTTGCCCAAAAACATCGTCATTCACCGCATAACCGGAGACGGCGACAAAAAAACGCTTGCCGCTCCCTTATGGAGCGCCGATAAAAAGCGCGTGTTAAACTATATAAATCGCGCTTTTGAGAGTGATAGGCTCGTACAAGGCATTGACAGCGAGCTGTAAAATATGATAAAATATATATGAAAACAACAAGGAGGTTTTTATTATGGAATACATCATACCTTTAGGCATTGCGGCAGTCGTGCTTATAATTATCTGCAGTAATATCTGCATCGTCCCCCAGGCAACGCAGTACGTAATCGAATTTTTGGGAAAGTACCGCAAGACTTGGGACGCGGGAATACACGTTAAGATTCCCGTTTTGGAAAGAATCTCCAAAAAAGTCACTTTAAAAGAGCAGGTACTCGACTCCCCTCCCCAGCCCGTTATCACGAAAGATAACGTAACTATGCAAATAGATACCGTCGTGTACTTCCGTATATTTGATGCGAAGCTCTATGCTTACGGCGCGGTAAATCCCATCGGCGCTTTGGAAAATCTCACGGCGACTACACTACGTAACATTGTCGGCGAGCTTGAGCTTGACGGTACGCTTACGTCAAGAGATACCATTAACGGAAAAATGACTGAGATACTCGACGAAGCAACAGACCAATGGGGCATAAAAGTCGGCAGAGTTGAGCTTAAAAACATAATCCCTCCCACAGAGATACAAAACGCGATGGAAAAGCAGATGAAAGCCGAGCGTGACCGCCGCGAAACTCTTTTGCAGGCGGAAGGTCATAAGGCGGCTGCCATTACGAGAGCCGAGGGCGATAAGCAGGCTATGATACTTGAGGCGGAAGGTGAAAGAGACGCGCGTATCGCAAGAGCCGAGGGTGAAGCAAAGGCTATGCTTCTTGCAAAGGAGGCGGAAGCCAAGGGCATTGAGCTCATAAGAAAAGCCGCTCCCGACGGAGCCGTGCTTGAGCTCAAAAAGTACGAGGCACTGGTCAAGATGGGCGACGGTAAGGCAGTTAAGCTCATCGTCCCCACGGATGCAGTAAATGCGGTAAAGTCAAACGTAATGTTCTCCGAAACGACAGAGCTCGGCGACTTCACAAGCCCCGCTCCCGAAAAAGTGCCCCTGCCCGAAACTGACCCCTGCTGTGACTGATTATTAAAAATGAACGTATACCAAAGGCTGAAGGATTTAAGGGAAGACGCCGATAAAAGTCAAGAGGACATATCAAAGATAATCGGCACGAGCCAATCGTATTATGCGCAGTATGAAAACGGCAAAAGAGACATTCCTTTCGAGCGTGTAGCGATTTTGGCAAAATACTATAACGTATCTCTTGACTATATTGCAGGATTCACCGACGTACCGAGAAAACTGAAATAGACATTTTCAAAGTACAGAGAGCGTAAAACGCTCTCTGTACTTTATTTTTTCGGCTTGCATATCATTATATTAACGCAACTTTATTATGCAAAGCACTTGTAAAACCCGCAACTTTATGATATATTGTAAAATACGGAGGTGACCGGTATGGATTTAAAAAACAGTCCCCTCGGAGTGTTCGATTCGGGCCTCGGAGGACTCACTGCGCTAAAGGAGCTCAAGTCTCTTTGTCCAAACGAAAATATAATATATTTCGGCGATACGGGCAGAGTTCCCTACGGCACGAAATCCGCGCAGACCATCAAAAGATACGCTCTTGAGGACGCACGCTTTTTAAAAAGCTTCGGCGTTAAGGCTATACTCGTAGCCTGCGGTACCGTAAGCACGAACGCCATGGCAGAGCTTCACGAAGCCTTCGGCGACGGCGTTATGGGCGTTATAGAGCCTACCGTTGAGAAAGCGTGTGCCGTAACACGCGAAAACGGCACGCTTTTGGTTTTGGGAACGGAAGCGACAATATGCTCGGGCGTTTACGAGAATCTCGTAAGCTCGCTTCGCCCCGACATAAAGATAATTTCAAAGGCGTGTCCTTTGTTCGTTCCGCTCGTCGAAAACGGATACGTAAGTGCAGACAATACGGCGGTTTCTGCCATCGTCTGCGACTATATCGGAGAGTACGCAGGGTGCGTTGACACGGTCATACTCGGCTGTACCCACTATCCGCTTCTTTCGGACGCGATAAGCAAGGCGCTTCCCGGTGCAAAACTCGTAAATTCCGGCACGGAAGCGGCAAGAGGCATTAAGGAATACCTTGAACAAAAATTCGCTCCAAGCCGAAAGAAAAAAAGGAAGCACGAAAATATACGTCAGCGACGGTGTGCGTAACTTCGAAAAATTTGCAAATGCGTTTTTGGGAGAAGAGCCCGACGGCGTGACAAAAATAAATATTGAGGATTATTTCAAGCCATGACCGATGTACCCGTAACAATAGAAATTTCCTCTGTCCAAAAAAACTTCAATCCCACCGCAAGCGAAAAAGGCAGAGAGTACATAAGAGCCGACCTTATGAAAAAGGCGACCGAATACGGCAGTATGAGCGCTCTCGAAAGAGAGCTTTCCCGATGCTTTGATATAGCAAAGGACGATTTTGATTCGATACTTCCCTTTGCAGACGGCGAGGACGGCAGGTTTGCCGCCGAAATGTATACGAAGGGCACGATGAAGCAAAAAGGCTCAAAAATAGAGATAAGCTACGACGAAACGGAAGCAACGGGTATGAAGGGCAGTACGACAAGCCTCGTTTTCGCGCCTGAAAATCCGAAAACCGTATTTATGAAGCGCCGTGGCACTCATACGTCGAATATGATATTCGAAGAAAACAAAACCAAAAGCTTTATTTACGGCGCGGAGGTTATGACGCTTCGCATAAATATGTTTACGAAGGCGGTCAAAAACAGCGTAAGTCTCGAAAAAGGCGGAAAGCTCGATATCATATACGCCTTGGAGATAAACAACACGCAAGCACAGCTTAACAGAATAAGGGTGACGGTGACGAGAGATGATATTTAAAAATAAGAGCGGACTTCCGGTAAACGTCGCCGAAAACATAAACGCTCCCCACTTTTTCTCCACGCGCCACGGGGGCGTTTCTTCCGGCGTATACGAAAGTCTTAACACGAGCTTCACCGTGGGCGATGACGAGAAAAACGTCCACGAAAATCTTAAAAGAATAGCAAATGCTTTGGGTTATGACGAAAGCGACATCGTATGCTCAAATCAAACGCACTCCACCGTTTCAAGAAAAGTCACGAGTGACGATAAAGGTACGGGCGTTTTCAAGGAAAAGTTTTCAGAGCCCGCAGACGCGATTATGACAAGCGACGAAGACGTGCTGTTACTCGTAAGAAGTGCCGACTGTACTCCCGTTTTGCTTTGGGATAAGGATAATACCGCAGTCGCGGCAATACATTCGGGCTGGAAGGGCACTCTTGAAAACATAATCGGAGCGACCGTGAAAAGCTTTTGCGAAAGCTACGGCGTTGCTGCAAAAAATATATGCGCCGCGATAGGCCCTTGCATCTCAAAGGAGAGCTTTGAAGTAGGCGAAGACGTTGCAAAAATGTTTGCGGATAAAGGATACGGAAGCTTCATAGACCGAGATTACGAAAAGCCGCACATAGACCTCGTGGCGATATGCAAAAGCCAGCTTGAAAAAGAGGGCGTCGCAAACATAGACGTGTCGGGCGAATGTACGAAAATAAATAACGCAAAATACTTTTCGCACAGAGCGCAGGGAATAAAAAGAGGGCTTTTGTGCGCCGTGATAGGAAAAGGAAAAAGTACAAAACAAATTTAAATATAGGGGAAACAATATGGAACTTAATTTGAAAGACAAAGTCGTAATCGTAACCGGTGGCGGCGGAGCTATCGGCTCTGCAATTTCAACTGCTTTTGCAAGAGAAGGCGCAAAGGTAGTTGTTGCAGGCCTTAAACTTTCCGACCTTGACGCTGTCGTAAACGAAATAAGGTCACAGGGCGGTGAGTGTACACCTCTCACCTGCGACGTGACAAATATGGAAAGCGCGGAAAATCTCATCGCAGAGACCGTGAAGATATACGGTAAGCTTGACTGCCTCGTAAACAACGCGGGTATCAACGGCGGGCCCGAATACCGTAAAAGAACTCACGAATACGACGACGGGCTTTGGAAAAGGATAATAGACTGCGACTTAAACGGCGTTTATTACTGCTCGAAACACGCAATAGCGCAAATGCTAAAGCAAGGCACGCCCGGCTCAATAATCAATATATCCTCCGTCGCGGGTGTATTGCCGCTTCGCTTGCAGGCTGCTTTCACAGCCGCAAAGGCGGGCGTTATAAATCTCTCGAAAGCCATGGCTATCGAGTACGCAGGCGATAATATCCGTGTAAACGTCATCTGCCCCGGCTCCATTATGTTCGAAGGCACAAAGAAGCTGTTTTATGCTAATCCCGAGACCGCAGAGAAGATGATGGCGTCTATCCCAATGAACCGCCCCGGTGACCCCGAGGATATCGCGAGTGCAGCTTGCTTTATGGCTTCCGAGACGGCTCTTGGCTATATGACGGGCTCGGTACAGGTCATCGACGGCGGTTGGACATCCTCTATGAGAATGTTCTGACGTCAAAAAATATTTCACAAAAGCTCTTGTAAAACGCTTTCGTATGTGGTAAAATTTGTATCGGCGAATAATATTTTTAAATATACATATAAAGGAGAACGAAAATGGATCTTAATTTGAAAGACAAAGTTGTAATCGTAACCGGCGGCGGCGGAGCTATCGGTTCTGCTATCGCAGAGTCCTTTGCAAAGGAAGGCGCAAAGGTAGTCGTTACAGGACGTACTCTTTCCTCCCTCGAAAAAGTAGTTGAGGACATCAAAGCAAAAGGCGGCGAGTGCGCGGCTATCACTTGCGACGTCGGCAACAAGGAAAGCGCAGAAAATCTCATCGCAGAGACCGTTAAGCTCTACGGCAAGGTTGACTGCCTCGTAAACAACGCAGGTATCAACGGCGGTCCCGAGTACCGCAAGAAGACTCACGAGTACGACGACGGTCTTTGGGACAGAATTATGGCTTGTGACTTAAACGGCGTTTACTACTGCTCAAAGTACGCTATCCGTCAGATGCTTACACAGGGCACACCCTGCTCCATCATCAACGTTTCTTCCGTAGCAGGCGTACAGCCTCTTCGTTTGCAGGTTGCTTTCACGGCTGCAAAGGCAGGCGTTATCAATATGTCCAAGGCTATGGCTATCGAGTACGCTACAGATAATATCCGCGTAAACGTTATCTGCCCCGGCTCCATTATGTTCGAAGGCACCAAAAAGCTCTTCTACGCTAACCCCGAGACTGCAGAGAAGATGATGGCTGCTATCCCCATGCACCGTCCCGGCGACCCCTCAGATATCGGCGGCGCCGCTTGCTTTTTAGCTTCCGAGACAGCTTCCGGATATATGACAGGCGCAGTTCAGATCATCGACGGCGGTTGGACATCCTCCATCAGAACGTTCTAATTTAAGAATAAAACTTAAAGGCTACGGCAAATATTGCCGTAGCCTTATTTTTTCACCCGAAGTCACACGTTCTTCGTTTTTTCTTTTATTTCTTTTTTAATATGCAGAAGTAAAACTATACCGAGCGCGGCGGCAAGTACGTTGACGCCGACGAAATTCACCCATATACCGTCAAGTCCCAAAGGCCACAGCGCACCGAGAATTATAACGGGGAAAACGAGCGCCGTCGCAACTGACATAAGCGTTGCCAAAACAGGCTTTTCGATGGCGCTTAAAAAGCCCTGCGTCGTGACCGCAAACCACCTGAAAAGATACGCAAAGCAGAAAAGCTTTATGGCGTGAGCAGATTCGCGAAGTAAAAGCGCATCGTCTGCGTTTGCAAACCACGAGGCGACACTTTCGGAAAAGAAGAACATAAATGAGGTGGTGACGAGTCCCACTATCGCCGTTCCGACGTATGCACATTTCACTATCTTCTTCACTCTTCCAAGGTTTTGCGCACCCCAGTTATAGCCTATCGCAGGCGAAAGCGAATCGCTGATGCCGTAAAGAAGCGGCCAGCACAAGTCGCTTGAATACATAAGCACCGCGTATACGGCAACGGCTGTCGTGCCGCCGTTTTCTCCGAACGCCTTAACGCCGATAGACATAAGCGATATATTCATAAGTATCGAGGTCACACGCCCTGCGACGTTGCTTAAAAACACAGGAGAACCGCAAGCGGCTATTTCACCTACCATCACTTTTGTAAATTTAGGCTTTACAAATTGCAAAAGTGCCTTTTTTCTTATAAACGGTATCATAGCAACAACGGAGCTTAAAGACATGGCAACGGAAACCGCAAGCGCAGAGCCGACAACGTCCATTTCAAGCACGAGAAGAAAAAAGCTCAAAAGACCTATCGTCGCGACGTTTGAGCCGATATTTATCGCCATGCTCGTTTTTACGTATCCGCTGATGCGAAGATAATTGTCCATCGCAAAAAATATCGTGGAAAGCGGACTTAAAAGTGCTACCGTACGAAGATACCTTACGGAAGTATCGAGAAGCTCTCCGTCTGCACCCATCATTTTGCAAAGCGGCTGTGCCGCAACATACATCACGCTTCCCATTATAACCGATGTTATAAATATCATTATTACCGAGCAGGTGAATACGTTATTGGCAATTTTCCTATCCTTTCTGCCAAGTGCAATGGATATCGGCACCGACGCGCCCACACCTATTAGGTCGGCAAGTGAAAAATTTATCATCACCAGAGGCATTGCGATATTTGCCGCCGCAAACGCCCCCTCTCCAAGCTTCTGCCCTATGAATATTCCCTCTACTATGCTGTACACAGACATAGCGAACATACTTATCATACCCGGCAACGCCACTATGAAAAACAGCTTCCACGGCTTCATCTCGGCGTACATTTTTTCAGTATCGCGTTTCATTTACATACCTTTCACATTATACATAAATACCGTTAAAAATCGAGCGTTTTCGCGCTCGATTTTTATTGTTTTTAATTTTCTCTGAACTGCTTTTTATAAAGCTCGGCGTATGCGCCGTCTTTTGCAATAAGCTCGTCGTGGCTTCCCTTTTCGATTATTTTTCCGTCCGAGACTACCGCTATCGTATTTGCGTTCTTGATAGTGGAAAGTCTGTGAGCAACTACTATCGTCGTTCTGCCCTTGGCAAGCTCGTCAAGCGACTTTTGAATAAGTATCTCCGTCGCGTTGTCAAGCGCGCTCGTAGCTTCGTCCAAAATGAGTATCGGGGGATTTTTTAAGAACACTCTCGCTATGGAAAGTCTCTGCTTTTGTCCGCCCGAGAGCTTTACGCCTCTTTCGCCGATGACCGTATCGTATCCCTTTTCAAGCGTCATTATGTAATCGTGGATATTGGCGCGCTTTGCCGCCTCTACTATTTCCTCTTCGCTCGCGTCAAGCCTTCCGTAAAGGATATTGTCTCTTATGCTTGCGTTAAAAAGATAGATGTCCTGCTGAACAATTCCGATATTTCTGCGAATAGACGCCATCGTCATACCGTTTATGCTCTTACCGTCTATGAGGATATCGCCCTCTCCCACCGGATAAAATCGCGGTATAAGGTGGCAGATGGTAGTCTTACCGCCGCCGCTCGGGCCTACGAGAGCAAACGTCTCGCCTTGTTTCACCTTAAAGCTTACGTTTCTTAATACGTTTTCACCCTCGCCGTAGGAATATGTTACGGACTCAAATTCTATCTGCCCCGAAAGAGCTCCCGC